>DASPPQ010000106.1:0-57088 GCA_035625415.1 Thermodesulfobacteriota bacterium | reverse complement strand
GCATCCTTTTCGATCCACTTCGGGTTCTTCGTCATGACTTCGGAGGCCTCCCGATTGAAAAGATCGCTGAATTTCTCCAAGGCCCGCCTCAAATCCCCGTCGGTAATCACGCCCACTAGATACCCCTCCGTGTTGCAGACTCCGGTGACTCCCAATCGTTTTGAAGTAATCTCAAAAATCGCATCCTTCATCAGGGTCTTCTCCCCCACCGTCGGAAAAGCCTTTCCGACATGCATCAGGTCCTCCACTCTCAGGAGTAACCTCTTCCCCAGTGCACCGCCCGGGTGGAGCATGGCAAAATCCTCTTTTTTGAAATCTCTTTTCCCCATGAGAGCGATGGCCAAGGCATCTCCGAGAGCGAGCGTGGCGGTGGTGCTGGCGGTGGGAGCCAAACCAAAGGGGCAGGCCTCCTCTTTCACATGGACGTTGAGGTTCACATCCCCGGCCTTTGCCAGCGTGGAGCTTAGGTTTCCGGTGAAGGTGATCAAACGATTTCCGTATCGTTTGATGAGCGGCAGGGCTTCCAAAAGCTCTCGGGTCTCCCCACTGTTGGAGATGGCGATGATCACATCCTCCTTCGCTAACATCCCGAAATCTCCGTTGAGCCCTTCTGCGGGGTGGAGAAAAAAAGAAGGGGTTCCCGTGCTGGCAAATGTGGAGGAGATCTTTCGGCCTACGAGTCCCGATTTTCCCATGCCCATGAGGACGACTTTCCCTTTACAATGATAGAGTAACTCGACCGCCCGTGAGAAATTCTCATCCACTCGCTCTGCCAAGTCGAGAATGGATTGGGCTTCCACCCTCAATACCCGTTTAGCTTCTTTCACGATATCCAACGACTCTTGTCTCCTTCTCCCCTCAACTCTATGCGCTTTGCGGTTTGCGACCTTGGTTGAGCTTTGAACCTCTTGTCTTTCCCCTGGAGCTTTTCCTCCGCCGAATGGAGGCCTTGATAAACTCCCTGAAAAGGGGATGAGGATCCATCGGCTTCGATTTAAATTCTGGGTGGAACTGACATCCGAGAAACCAGGGGTGGCCTTTCAGTTCGATAATTTCGACAAGCTCCTTGTCGGGAGAGACGCCACTGAATACCATTCCTGCCTTTCCCAAAATATCCATATAAGCATTATTGAATTCGTAACGATGCCGGTGCCGTTCATTAATCAATTTCTTATTATAGGCCTCCAGAGCCAAGCTTCCTTCTTCAAGCCGGCAAGGATAAGACCCCAGCCTCATCGAACCACCCTTTTCCGAATCACAAGTCCGTTTCTGAACGACCTGATTGCGGTCCACCCACTCCTCGATGAGATAGATCACAGGGTGCGGCGTGTGGGCGTCGAATTCCTCGCTGTTTGCCCCTTTAAGGCCGGCGCAGTGCCTGGCCATTTCAATCACAGCACACTGCATCCCCAAGCAGATTCCGAAATAGGGGATTCGTTTCTCCCTGGCATATTGAATCGCCTTGATCTTCCCTTCGATTCCCCTCGTCCCAAACCCTCCCGGGACAAGAATGCCATTGGCCTCCTTGAGAAAATGCTCGGGCCCTTCTTTCTCGACCTGCTCCGAATCGATATATTTCAGATTCACCCGGGCGTCATTGGCAATGCCTCCATGAATCAACGCCTCCGTCAAGCTTTTATAGGATTCGACCAAGCCGACATATTTTCCCACCACCGCGATGGTGGTCTCGAAACGGGGATGTTTGGCCTTTTTGACGACACGCTCCCACCCTCTTAGATTCGGCCGCCCGGTCCAGATATTGAGTTTCTCGACAATTTTTTCATCCAGCCCTTCTTGATGAAACACAATGGGGACTTCGTAAACCGTCTCCACATTCTTGGCTGTGATCACCGCACCTTTATCCACATTGCAAAAGAGGGCGATTTTAGCTTTCACGTCAGAAGAGAGCAATCGATCGGTCCGGCAAAGAAGAATGTCAGGCTGAATACCTATTTCTCGAAGCTCCTTCACACTATGTTGAGTCGGCTTCGTCTTCAACTCCCCGGCTGTTTGGATATAAGGCACCAGGGTGAGGTGAATGTAGAGCGTATTTTCCCTGCCCACGTCTCCTCGAATTTGTCGGATCGCCTCTAAAAAGGGAAGGCTCTCGATGTCGCCGACGGTTCCACCCACCTCGATGATGACAATGTCAACATCCTGGGCTAAGTCGAAGATCTTGGACTTGATCTCATCGGTGATATGGGGAATCACCTGCACGGTGCTGCCCAGATAGTCCCCCTTCCTCTCTTTGGAGATGACGGAATCGTAGATCTGTCCCGTCGTGAAATTATTTTTCTTTGAAGTCTTGACATTGGTGTAGCGCTCGTAGTGTCCTAGGTCGAGGTCCGCCTCCGCGCCATCATCGGTTACGTAGACCTCCCCATGTTGAAAAGGATTCATGGTCCCCGGGTCTACGTTGATATAAGGGTCGAACTTGAGGAAATTGACTTTCAACCCCCTCAGCTCCAGGAGGGATCCGATCGATGACGATGCTAGCCCCTTTCCTAGAGACGAAACCACGCCTCCGGTCATAAATATATACTTGGTCCTCGAATTCACCAAAACATCCTCCCTCTCCGTCAACACGAACAGCGGGGATTTAAGAACCTTTCGATCAATTCAAACCCCTTCTCAATAAATATTCCGGACTGACCCGCACAAGCTTCATCAAATGTTCTCCCATGGCAGGAGGCGCGTCCGTCCTCGTTGGAATAAATGACGAATGGAACCGGATCAGCAGTGTGCGTTCTGACGGAAAGAGGGGTGGAATGATCGGGGATGACCAGCACCTTGTACCGTTTGAATTCCTTCATTCCGTCCAAAATCTTCCCCACGACCTTTTCGTCAAAGGCCTCGATCGCTTCGACCTTCAAACGAAGATTTCCCATGTGACTCGCCTCATCAGGGGCCTCCACGTGGACATAGACAAAATCCTTCTCCCTCAAACCCTTCAGGGCATACTGGGCCTTGCCTTCATAATTCGTGTCAAGGTATCCTGTAATCCCCGGGACCTCAATCACTTCTAATCCTGCTAGGATTCCAATCCCCTTGATCAGGTGGACCGCCGAGATCACATAGCCATCTATTCCGAATCGTTCCTTCAGCGGGGCCATCTGCGGCGAACGCCCCTGTCCCCAGAGCCAGATGGAGTTGGCAGGAGGAAGTCCCCTTGCCTCACGGGCTTGATTAACAGGATGATTCTTGAGAAGCCGCTGAGACTCCCTTGTCAGGGAAAGAACGGGTTCCTCCATTTGAGGAAAGCAGGAAGAAACTTCCTTACCGATGAGGTCATGCGGAGGGGGAATGCTCTGTTTCTCCAGGGTTGAGAATTTCGCCGCTCGGTTCCTCAAGACCATCAGATGCCGATAGCTTACCCCTGCATAGAATCGAATTTCATTCGTTCCCATCTCTTTGTCTAAATCAATGATGACCTTCCTCGCTTCATCATTCGTGATGTGACCGGCAGAAAAATCTTCCATGATGATTTTATTCCCCTGGAATTTTAGGGTAACCAGATTACATCGGAAGGCCATATCATCCGCCGCAAGTTTGACCTTCAGGCTAGCGGCTTCCAAAGGACCTCTTCCAGTATAATAACGGACGGGATCGTATCCAAAGATAGAAAGGTTAGCGATCTCGCTGCCCGGGCTAAAACCATCAGGAATCGTCCTGGCCAAACCGATCTCGCCCTGGTTCGCCATCCAATCCATGTGAGGTGTCCTGGCTGCCATTAGCGGAGTCTTCCCCCCTAAACTTTCAACCGGGTAGTCTGCCATCCCATCGCCAACGATAATAGCATACTTCACCTTTTCAGGCATTTCCTGAGATCCTCAAAACGTCTAAATATACCAAAAACTTACAAATGTCAAATGAAAAGCGAAAAACGAAAGCAAAAGGCATGCCAAATTTTAAGGAGAGTTGGAAGGTTTGCCTTCGACTTTGGGAAAAACCGTCTCCTTTATGTAACGGACCACCCTTTCCATTTCCGCTCGGGTCTCCTCATTCCGGCTATGCGGAGGGGGTTTCAGAGACCCCTTAAACTCTTCTGCTTCAAATCCGATTCTCGTCGCCTCTTTCAAAAAAGATTCCGGAAGTTCCTTATCCAACTCCACACCGTTCATGACCGCCCATGCCAATGTCCAGGCTCGTGCCACATTAGAAATGTTATACCCTCCTCCTCCTAACGCGACCCATCTCGGAGCCAGGTCTTTGATCTTCCTTAGAACTCTTTCATACCCGGACATGGAGAGGTGAAGATTTGTTAAAGGGTCATTATAAAACGTATCAACCCCTAATTGCGTCACCACCACGTCGGGTTTGAAGGCCTGGACAAGTCCCGGAACGACTTCCTCGAAGGTCCAGGAGTAAACTTCATCATCGGTACACGGAGGGAAAGGAAGATTGACGGAATACCCCTCTCCTTCTCCCTTTCCTATCTCATGCTCAAAACCCGTTCCTGGAAAGAGCGTGTGTCCGGTTTCGTGGAGTGAAATCGTCAAAACCTGGTTTGTCTCATAGAAAGCCTTCTGAACCCCGTCGCCGTGATGCGCATCGATATCGATATAGGCCACTCTCTTTCCCAACCTTAAGAGTCTCATAATTCCAATGACGGGATCATTGATATAACAAAATCCAGAAGCCCGTGCCTTCATCGCATGGTGAAGACCTCCTGCAATGTTAAAAGCGATCTCTCCTTTTCCCTCTGCCACGAAATCAACCGCTTGAAGTGTGGCACCCGTCACCAGAAGCGACCAGTTATAAAGACCGTGGAAGATGGGGTTGTCTCCCGGTCCCAGTCCGTAGGAATAAACATTCCCCGATAGATGCCCTTTGTCCGCCTGCTTTAGTATATTCAGATATTCCTCGCTGTGAAAAGCGGCCAAATCCTTTTCCTCGGCTTTGATGGTGGGAATAGATTGAACGGAAGGAAGGTCGAGGAGCCCGTACGATTTGAGAAGATCGTAGGTCAATTTAAGTCGGATGACTTGAAGAGGATGGGTGGGGCCGTAATCATAGTCGAGATAGGTGTCAGTATAGATAAAGGCTGTCTTCATCCGCGCAGATTGGCTTCACTCTATGAAAGAATCAATGCAAACCCTTCCAAAATGGCCACTCAACTTTACCTTGATATCAACCATTTTTCAAGAGCAACCGCCGTCGTTGCGAAGAGTCCATCGACCCTTCCCCTCTCCGCATGAGGACCTGCCGTAACCGTGTTCTTCCTAGAAGGGGCTGTGGTCTTTTCTTTCTTAGGGTCGATACCCTCAAGGGTTCCTCTTAAAATACAAGGTTCCTGCACATAAAATACACTGTTAACCCCATAGGCTTTTCCTGTCGGCCTTAGTAGCCTAAGAAATAATCACCTCTCTTTTGCTAAATTACTTTCATGAAAGGAGTTTATCATGACAGCGGTCATGACGTTTCATCAGCCAGTCCTCTCCCTAATAGCGGGGATATTAATCCTGATCTTTCCGAGGCTGCTGAACTTTATTGTTGCAATCTATTTAATCGTCGCAGGCCTTGTGGGTTTGATTCGCTAACTCTGCCGGATTGGTTATCCAAATTCTCAGGATGCGGAAGGTGCGAAGAGGAATTCACTGTTCTCATTTCATACCGAGGGAAGGAGGCATGCCGTGAAACTACCCGCCATTCATCAACCGCTACTTTCCTTAATCGCCGGGATCCTGATTCTCATCGTGCCCGGATTATTGAACCTAATTGTTGCGGTGTACCTGATTGTTGCCGGCCTCTTGGGCCTGATTCGTGGCCAAAATCGGCTGTTCTCCTTATAGGAAGTTGGTGTAAGAGCAAAGATTCTTTGATATGAGGATGATCAGAGATCCAGGTATTTTAAGACTTCTTCCTTTTTGGGAGGGAGAGAGACGGGTTTCTGGGAGACTCGGATGGCGATGTCCGGATCCTTCAGACCATGCCCGGTAATCGTCAACACCGCCACATCTCCTTTCTTAAAGAAACCTTTGCGATGAAGCTTGATCACACCGGCCAGGGAGGCTGCCGAAGCGGGTTCACAGAAGATTCCTTCCAGGCTCGCCATCATCCGATAAGCCTCGAGAATCTCGTCATCGGTCACGATGTCGATTAAACCTCCGGATTCATCCCGGGCCGCTACCGCTTGTTTCCAACTGGCAGGGTTGCCGATTCGGATAGCCGTGGCAATGGTTTCGGGCTTTTCAATGATCTTTCCTCTGACAATGGGTGCCGCTCCCTCTGCCTGAAATCCCAACATCTTTGGAAGCCCCTCCATTCTCCCTTTTTCCCAGTATTCTTTGTAACCTTTCCAATAAGCGGTGATATTGCCCGCATTGCCGACGGGGAGACAATGGTAAGTAGGGACAAATCCTAAGCGGTCAACAACCTCGAAGGAAGCTGTCTTCTGACCCTCAATCCGATACGGATTGAGGGAGTTGACTAGGGTGACGGGCTCTGTCTCGGAAATTTCTCTAACGATATGTAGCGCTTCATCAAAGTTCCCTTCGATCTGGATGACCTGGGCCCCGTGCGCCATGGCCTGGGACAACTTGCCCAGTGCAATCTTTCCTTCGGGAATGAGAACGTAGGCCTTCATCCCCGCCTTTGAAGCATAGGCGGCTGCGGAGGCAGAGGTGTTTCCTGTGGAGGCACAGATGACCACTTTGGAACCCATTTCTTTCGCCATGGAGACAGCAACGGTCATTCCTCGGTCCTTAAAAGAGCCTGTTGGATTGAGACCCTCGTACTTGAAGTACAGTTCGACCCCCGAGGTCACTTCCTTTTGCACCCGGGAGGAAGGGATGAGCGGGGTGTCCCCTTCGAGCAACGTGATGATGCATTCCTCTTTCCTTACAGGTAAGAGATCCCAGTACTCTCGTATCACCCCTCGCCACATGATTTTAGTCCTGTAGTCTTGTAGTCGCATGGTCTCGTAGTGGTATAGCCTCGCAGTCGCATAGTCCAACGGTCTTTTAATCTTCGACTATCCGACGAGCGGACTAAGAGACTATACGACTAATTTATTCTAATTCATTTTCGACCCGGATAACCATCGTCTCTCCCAAAATCACTCCCAGCCTGTCAATCTCTTTCAAGGCCCGGCGAACATTCTTCTCTTGCGCCTCATGAGTCATCATCACGACAGGTACTGAACCCTTGATTCGTCTCCCTTTCTGGATCACCGAGACGATGCTGATGTCATTTTTCCCTAAGATTCCTGAAATCTTCGAAAGCACACCGGGCCGATCCAACGCCGAAAACCTCATATAGTAAGGCATGACCACCTCCTCGATTTTCTTAAGAGGATTTTTTTCAATGGCAAACTCCTGATAAGAGAGCGAAGGCACTCGGCGCCCCTTGGCTTGCACGAGGAGATTTCTTCCCAGTTCTACGAGATCGCTCACGACCGCACTGCCAGTGGGCATCTGCCCTGCCCCCTGGCCGTAAAAGAGCGCGGGGCCCACCGCGTCACCTTTAATATAGACGGCGTTAAAAACTCCCTCCACCGTTGATAGCAGATGTCCCTCCGGAATCATGGTGGGATGAACGCGAGCCTCTATCTTCCCTTTCTCCATTTTGGCAATGGCCAAGAGCTTAATACGATACCCAAATTCTCGACCGAATTGGATATCCAGAGGTGTAATCTCAGAAATTCCTCCGATGAAGATTTCATGAAATCTCAGAGAGGTTCCAAAAGCAATGCGGACCAGAATGGCAAGCTTATGGGCCGCGTCGATCCCTTCGATGTCATAGGTTGGGTCCGCCTCCGCATATCCTTTCTCCTGTGCTTCCTTTAAGACTTCTTTAAAGTCCCTTCCTTCGTCCGTCATCTTGGAAAGGATGTAGTTAGAAGTTCCGTTTAGAATCCCAAATATCGAATGGATTCGGTTGGCAACCAAACCTTCCTTAATTGACCGGACGAGTGGAATACCTCCTCCGACAGAGGCTTCAAAGTTGACATCGACACCAAAGCGGTGGGCTTCCCTGAAGATCTCATCTCCATGAAGGGCAAGGAGGGCTTTGTTGGCTGTGACGACATGTTTCTTATTCCGGACGGCTTTCAGAATAAACGTTTTTGCAGGCTCAATCCCTCCGATAAGCTCCATGACAATATCGATCTCAGGATCCTTGATCACCTCATCGGCTTTGCGGGTGAGGACCCCCGGTTTCAGCTTGACTCCACGGTCAGTCTCTAAATCGATATCGGCAATTCGCTTCAGGACGAGCTTAGCGCCCATACGCTTTTCGATCAGCCCGGAATTCTTTTGCAGGATTGCTGCAACGCCAGTACCCACTGTTCCGAAACCGATCAGACCCACCTTGATCTCTTTCATATTCTCTTTTCCTTGACGATCCAGAGAATCAGTTGATACGCCCTATGTGTTAGGGGTGGTGACAAGCTCCAATTTCCAAGCACCAAATACCAAATAAACTCCAATTACGAAAATCCCAATTTTAAGAAAAACAAATTTTGGCCATTTGGTATTAGAATTTCGAATTCGTTTGGAATTTGCCATTTGTTATTTGGAATTTATCCTTATATCCCTTTTTTCAAAACTCTCTGAATCCCCTTTACCGCCTGTTTGATCCGGGCCTCGTTCTCCACCAATGCAAACCTCACAAAACCTTCTCCATACTCGCCAAAACCGATTCCCGGGGAAACAGCCACTTTTCCTTCCATCAATAAATGCTTTGAAAAATCAATCGACCCCATCTTCTTGAAGGCTTTTGGAATCTCTGCCCACACAAACATCGTTCCTTTCGGTTTTTCAATCTCCCAGCCCACCCGTTTCAAACCATTGATGAGGGCATCTCTCCTCTTTCGATATTCCTCCACGGTTTGACGAACACAATCCTGATCTTCATTGAGGGCAATGATGCCCGCAATCTGAATGGGTTGAAAAACTCCGTAATCCAAATAACTCTTTAATCTTGCCAAGGCCGCCAGCATCTCGGCATTCCCCACTGCAAAACCCACTCGCCAACCGGGCATATTGTAACTCTTCGAAAGTGAGTAGAACTCCACCCCCACATTCTTTGCCCCTTTCACCTGGAGGAGGCTGGGCGCCTTATATCCATCGAAAACGATATCCCCGTAGGCTAAATCGTGAACGATCATCAGATGATGCTCTTTCGCAAAAGCGACCAGATCCTCGAAGAAATTGAGATCCACCACGATCGTCGTTGGATTATGCGGAAAACTCACGATGATCATCTTGGGGTGAGGCCAAGTCTGTTTGGTCGCTGTTGACAATTTTTGAAAAAAATCCCCTCCCCCCATCAAAGGAACTGAGCGCAGATCTCCCCCTGCGATCACTACCGAATAGGCATGAATGGGGTAGGCCGGATCCGGAACGAGCACAACATCTCCAGGACCAACGGTCGCTAAAGCCAGATGGCCGATTCCTTCCTTAGCGCCGATGGTGACCACACTCTCTGTCTCTGGATCGAGATCGACATCATAACGTCTCCGGTACCAGTCAGTGACCGCACACCTCAATTTATAAATACCTTTCGAGGCAGAATATCGGTGATTCCTCGGATTTTTTACGGCATCAATTAATTTATTAACAATATGTTTGGGGGTAGGCAGATCGGGATTTCCCATGCCCAAGTCGATGATATCCTCACCCCTTCGTCTCGCCTCTATCTTCAACTGATTGACAATACCGAAGATATAAGGGGGAAGCCTCTGCATTCGATGAAATCCGGTTCCTCCAGGATGAAACATTTCCATTTTGTCTTCCTTCCAAAAAATGTGAAGTGAGTTTCCCTGCCTTTTGCAGTCAGGTTTGAACGATTAAAATCTAATGTATCCCCACGAAACCGGCGATAGGGACACGTTATTTACCCAAACGGTTAACATAATTTCCTTATCTTTTCAATTCCCTCCGCCCCGGTCCTCGCGTGGTTGAGGAGGATGTTAGCCGATGGTGGCGAGTTCCATTCGCCCCTTCCACCGCGAGATCAGAATATCCTTCAAGCCCGCGTGAGAAGGGAGGCTCAGCTCGGGGTCTTCTTGGATGAGTCGAAAGGCTTCCTTTCTCGCCTCAATCAAAATGGGAGTATCCCGCAGGATATGGGCTACCCTGAAATCCGGCGGTCCTGATTGCCGGACACCAAAGAATTCTCCAGGCCCCCTGAGGCCCAAGTCCTCCTCAGCAATCTTAAATCCGTCGGTCGTCTTCTCCATGGCTCGGAGGCGAACCCTCGCTTCCTCGGAAGACCGGTATTGCGCTAGCAAAATGCACTTCGAGGGGTAGCGCCCTCGGCCAATCCTTCCCCTCAACTGATGGAGTTGAGAGAGGCCGAATCGCTCGGCATGTTCCACAACCACCACAGAAGCGTTGGGAATATCGATTCCCACTTCGATCACGGTCGTCGCCACGAGGATCTGAATCCTTCCTTCCTTAACCTCCATCATGATGGCCTCTTTCTCGTCGCTTTTCATCCTTCCATGGAGCAGGCCGATCCGAAACTCCGGAAAGACTTCTTTCTGAAGGTGCTCGGCCATCCTTGTGGCATCCTTAAGATCCAATTTCTCAGATTCTTCTACCAACGGACAGACGATGAATGCCTGGCGACCTCTTTTCACCTCTTCTCCAACGATACGATAAACTCTGGCCCTGGCGGGTTCAGGAAAGACCTTGGTCTCGACCGGCACTCTTCCGGGCGGCATCTCATCAATGAGTGAAACATCAAGATCTCCGTAAACCGTCATGGCCAGGGTCCTCGGAATGGGAGTCGCCGTCATGACCAGAACGTCAGGGTTTTCCCCCTTTTTTTTCAAAAGCCCTCTTTGAACGACGCCGAATTTGTGCTGCTCATCAATGACGGCCAGGCCCAGGCGGTGGAATCCAACCACTTCCTGGATCATCGCGTGCGTTCCGATCACCAACTGGATATCTCCGTTCTGAACTCTTTGATAAAGACTTTCCCTTTCGGATCCTTTTACGCTGCTGGTGAGCAGGGCTACTCTGACTCCCAAGGGCTCCATCCACCGACGGAGGTTCAGAAAGTGTTGTTCGGCCAAAACTTCAGTCGGTGCCATGATAGCGGCCTGATAACCACATTCGACCACGTACAAACAAGTCAGGAGGGCGACGACTGTCTTTCCGCTTCCCACATCTCCCTGGATCAATCGGTTCATAGGATGGGGTTTTTCCAAGTCATTCTTGATCTCGGCTAAAACCCTCTCCTGAGCGCGGGTTAATTTGAAAGAAAGAAGACTCAATAATTTCTGGGCCAAGACACCGTTGGCTTTGAAAGAAACCCCCTTCTCCAGTGCCACTCCTCTTCTCTTTAATGCCATGCCGAGTTCCAGAAAAAAAAATTCATCAAAGATGATCCGCCGGTGAGCGTCTGAGCGCTGGAGATTGAGGGCTTCCATAGGCTCGCCCTCGGGAGGGAAATGGACCCACCGGAAAGCTTCCGAAAAATCAATCAGGTCTTGTCGCTCAACAATCTCTTGCGGGATGGGACTCCAAAGCCCATCCGCATACCCATCCAGGATGGTCTTCATCAACCTTCTCAACGTCCTTTGATAAAGTCCCTCCGTCTCGGAATAGATGGGAACAATCCGTTTGAAGTTGAGATAATCCTTCTCAACGTCCCCATCAACGATTTCTACATCCGGATGGTGAATCTCTCTCTGAGAGCCAAACCACTTCACGTCGCCGGAGAAGATCAGTTGGCGGCCTTTCTTAAATCGCTCCCTGAGGTATCTTTCGTTGCCATGAAACCACTTCAATGTGATCGTACCGCTTCCGTCCCCCACCACCGTCTCGAAGACTCTTTTCCTCCCCTTTTGATAAAATGCAACTCCCGAAAGCAGTATCTCACCCAGACCCGTCTCCTTTCTTCCGGCTTTGAGTTCGGAGATCTTTTTCAGGTTGCTTCGGTCTTCGTAGCATCGCGGGAGAAAGTAGAGGGCGTCCTCAACCGTCAGAATCCCTTTTTTCTCGAAGAGCTTGGCGAGCTTGGGCCCTACCCCCTTCACGTACTGGATCGGGGTGAGGAGGCGATTCCTGGAATATTGCGGTTGAGACGGGACCATATCTATAACGTAGCGCCGGCATTCAATGCCGGCAACCTCTGGGACCGCCCTCACTTAATGAGGGTTCGACCACTTTAATATAGGTCTTTTTGCAGGAGAAACATTGGATTTCATTCTCCCCTGCCTTTAAGTTACATTGGTTATAAGAAACGGGTTGATCACAATAAGGACAACGATAAGAAAATTTCTGAACCGATTGTTCTTCTAATTCCATTTTCTTGTAACGCGTCTTTCTCACTCTCATTGAGACCCTTTAACCTATAGCCACTCCCCCGATTTTCTCAAAACTATACTAAAACTGATCCTGAGAATCAAGAAACAGCGAAGGCGCATCTTAGGACATCTAAGCGATGAGAGCCTGGAGGCAGGTACGAGCGGTATTAGACTCTTGTGATTCAAGAAAAAAGGAGGTTGAGAAATCATCCCGACCTCCTTTTCCATGATGCCTGAAACCAGGGTTGTAAATCGATACTATTTGAAAAATTTACTCCGCTTTCTTCCAGGTTTTGTCCGGATCGAATTTCTTCATGGCTGGGGCAATTTTCTCTGTATCTTCGCCCAGATTCTTCTCATACACCATACCATCCTGGTTCACGATAAAGGTCATGACTCCAGAGTTACCATATTCTGCCGGATAGGCAACCAAGGCAAACCCACCAATCATCTTGCCATTCACCACGTAATCGTATTCGCCTCCTGGTGCATTCTTACCCTGGGACTTCAGAATCCTGTAGTAATATCCATGATACGGGTTTCGTTTTCCACCGGGCCCCTTTCCAGCGTATCCCTCCCCGGAAGCCTTGGCGATTAAGGAACCGAGGGGGCTTTGTTCTTCCCCCTCTTTCGCCTCCCAGTAAAGGCCATTCTTTTCCCCTTTTCTGCTGATAAACCTCTGGGCATATTCCAACACCTTGTCCCCATCCCGCTCCTTCAGTACGTATTCACGCTGTGCATCCACGTAAGCCAGGCACACCTGAATGGCATTGAGTTCGTTACGGCCGATCCTGCGGTTGAGGATCTCTTCCCTGCCCGCTATCGTATCAAAGAGCCAATATTCACCCTTCTTAACAACAGGAATCGGAAAAGGCCAGTCACCATTTCCTACATGGAGGATGACTCTCGTATCACTCTCATTCACCAGTTTGTTCATTTCCTCATAGGCCTTAACAAAATGTTCTCTTCCTGTCTTGTCGGCAACCTCGTCTCCGGACAAAATTAATTCCTTCCCTTTAGGACCTAAGATCGCCAACAGCTTCTTCGTATCACTTCCTTTGACTGCTTCCGCCAGTGCCTTAACGGCCTCCTCAGGAGATTTGAAGGTTTTTTGCCTGCCTTCAGCCGCAAAAGCACCCTGATGAAAACCGGCTAACAGCATCACTCCCGCGACGATTGCAAAACCAAACCGGGATATCGAATGCTTCTTTTGATTCAGTGTGTTGATAAACATCGCTTTCTCCTTCGTCGAACTATGATGTTTTAAATCGTCTGCAAAACTCTTAACGCGAACGCCCGACATTGCCTTTCTGCACACCGCCCCCCCCCTTTGAAGGCATGCTCTGGCGGCTCTGGAAACCCCGATTGCTCTCCGTTCGTGCATCGCTTCCTCGCCCCACGCCTCCGAACGCACTCTTGTTTTTACTAAGATCAGGGCCCTTTTGACCTAGGCCCCCAGCCCCTCTTGGCTGTTCAAGAGGCTTGGAAGGGGTTACTGGAGCCTGTCCGCCCTTTGTCTTCGGAACATCCTGTCGAGTGGTTATTGAAGGCGGTTGGTATTTTGTCTCCTGTCCAAAACCCCGGAAATCTCGACGCTTATCCGCCCCTTTTGCAGCCTGTCCAAAACGTTCCCGCGTCGCCTCACTCCTGTAAGAAACGCCCTTTCGATGGCTTACGTCGTGCTGCCACGGAGTCGTTTGGATGTTTGCACGAGTAATGTTCATATTGCGATTAATGTTAATGTGGCGGTTGATGTTTACATTCATTTGATGATGGTGCCAATCCCAGTCTCCCCAGGCATGGCCCCAGGCTCTGCCCACGGTGACGCCCCTCCCAAATCCGATTCTTCCATGGAACCCGATAACCACCCCAGGAGGAGGGAGGAAAAAGAAGGGAGGGAAAGCGGGGTACCACCAAGGTCCATAGATCACAGTCGGGTCATAGACCGGCACATAGACCACCTCTGGGTTTGCAGGCTCGATCTCAATGGACCCCTCCTGCACAATCACCCTCTCTTCTTCGGTGTCCGGGAGGTTGCCCGCAGCCTGGGCCCTGGCCCTCAATCTCTGGACTGTATCCATCACTTGATCCTGTTGATCCAGAAACGCATCACCCACCTTCTCGGTCCACTCCAGCCTTTCGCTCATCATCGACAAGACTTGTGGGAAAGGCACCAGAGCTTTTACACTGGGATCCCAGTCTTTCTGATCCAGGGCATCGTTGAGCTGATCACCCCCAAGATTTCCATTTGCCTTTGTCCACCGGTCCGCCTGCACCACCTCAAGGGGATAGGTGGCTGCCATCAAAATCTGGGCCAGAAGCGAATCAGGATAAAGGGCGATGGGCGCCAGCATCTGATCCAATTCTTCCTGCCCGAATTGCCCTGCTATCGGCTGGTCCTGGACAAATCCCAAAAGCGGCCCCACCACGACCAGGACTGCAACACAGATCAATGTGCGTATAAAACCGTTTCTTGTCTTCATGGGGAATCCTTTCACTTTGTTGATACAGCGTAAATCAATGAGTCCTTATCGGTTCTCTTCTCAACATTGCTTTACGATAAGATGAATTGCCGAAGAAATCAAATTCCCAACACTGCAAATCGTTTCCCGGCAGCTTCTTAGAAATCTATTCCATTGCGTTGATGGCCTCTTCGACCGTCTTTCTTCCCAAGGATACTTGCCTGTAAATACCCTCCACGGTGGCTTCATCCAGCCGATAGAAATCTTTTTTCACGGGAGTAATAATGAGGCCACCCATATCGATCACTCCCGGACTGACCAGAACCCGGGCATCCCCTTCCTTGAAAAAGGCGTCTGGGCGGTGTTTCCGCCGCGGAAAGATCACGAGATGCCATTTTCTCCCTTTATGGAAGCCGGCCATATTCAGCATAGGCTCTTCGTCAGCGCGGAGAACTTTTTTCAGGGCATTCAGAAAACTCTTGAAAACTCCTCCCACGGCCATCGGGTTATGTCCCTCCAGGATGATAGCTTCCCGTCCCACATCTCTCATGCGATAGAGGGATACACCACCCGCCTGTGTCGTCAGGGCGAATCTTTTCTTCTCCCAGATTTCCTTCTCGATCGGCATCTGGCCGGATGGGCTCGCCTGAAAATGAAGGTGATCCGGTGCGGAAGCCCCGCATTTAGGCCCGTTGTAGAGTACTGTCCAGCCGGACCCCAAGTCAGTCAGTACCTGGGAAAAGGTATCGATGTGCTCTGTAATGGCCTGGCGGCGATGGTCCACATGGGAGATCGTGAAGTGGGAAGAAAAAACAGGCATGGGATTGCAGAGGATCAAGTATTCGCTTCGGTAGAGGATTCCCTTCTGGCCTTCGGGGAGATGATCAAGGCAGAGAAAGCACCGCCGTTTGTTTGCATTTTCTTCTCCTACGTCGGCCAGGCTGCTCTTGATTCTTCCTGGATTTTGTTGAAGGCGGACGGAAAATCCTCTACATCGAACATCCCGCTCCTCGATGTTCCTAAGCGATTCGTAGCCTTCCCGAAGATCCTTCCAGGTCTTTTTCTGCTCTGATAAGAGCTCGAGACAACGTCTGGAGAGATTCTTTAAGCTCTTCCCTCCATCAAAGGTGACATAAGTCTTCTGAATAAGAAGCGGGGCTCTCCCTAACTTCTTGTAGCCGATCAGGTGACTCACCGTCGTCTTTCCCATGGTGAAAGGTTCTTCCCGGACAAACTGAAAGCCCACTTTCCTGTAAAAAACCAGGGCCGGATTGTTTCTTACCATCACGCCGATCCAAAGTTTATCCAGGCCCTTCTCTGCGGCATATTCTTCCGCCGTATCGAGAAGCTGCCTGCCCATGCCTTGCCCCTGAAAGTCTGGGAGAAAATACAGCGAGGGGACGTAAAGACGATTCTCATCCCGGTTGAAGAAAAGCCTTGAGTAACCGGCGATCTGGTCATCCTTCTCTGCGACAAAACCCTGAGTGAGGGGATCGTCGAACATGCTGAGAAAAGCCTCTTCCGTGTAGCGAAGATCAAAATAGGATTTGAGGTCGCTCTCGGGAATAAAGCTTGCGTAGCTCGAAATCCACGAGTGCCAGGTTATTCTCCGGATGGAAGCGAGATCAGCCTTCTGCCAAGGTCGGATCACGATTCCCATGGCGATTGCTTATCCTCCTTGATTCTTTCCCGAGATGAGAAAATAACGTGTCCGTGTCCATCACCGTGTTCGGAAACGCGACACGGTCACGGATTTTGCGCTATACCCTCTGTCATTTTCTGCCTGGCGAAAATTTCAATGGTGCGGGTCTTATCCTTGAAGGCGTTGTTCCGGTTTTCTTCTTCGATGCTAAGTGCGGCGTCCGTGTTGCCCGACCAGCGTCTACAGAGATAGAGGCTTTCAAAGATCCTTCCTATCCGGTACTCCCGACAGATTCTAAGTGCCGCTGCATAATCCTCGCCGTAGCTCACGTTGAGAAAACCGATTTTGCGCATCAGGCCGCTGTTGAAGGCCCGCGGTGCACCCAGGCCGTTGATGCGCAACGCGTTGTTGTGACCGTTCTCATCGGTCCATTCGCGGTGGTCGATGAGGCCGGGAGGAATCTCCTCCAGCTTTGAATCAACGAGGATGTAGGAGCCGATGACCATGGCATAGTTGCCTTGACGAAGTACGTTAACGATCTTTTGCAGGGTGCGGCGGCTGCTGTAAAGATCGTCCGAATCAAGCTGCACAGCATAGCGGCCACAGGCTTGGTGACGAAGAGCCTCGTTCCAGCAACCCCCGATGCCAAGGTCGGTTCTCTTCGGGATGTGGTGCTTCAGGCTCGGGTACTGCCTGGCGAGATCGGAGAGAACGGCTGTGGTTCCGTCTGCTGAGTGGTTGTCCACGACGATAATGTTGTATGGAAAATTTGCTTCCTGCGATAAGACGCTTCCCACGGCCTCTGCAATCGTCTCTCTTCGGTTCCTCACGGGGATGATCACGGAGGCCTCCACCGGGAAGGACTCCGGTGTCTTCTCGACCTCCCTAAGTGATTGCGATGGCAGATAAGCTCTGATTCTCTTCAAGTGATCCGTGAAGACGGCCTCCATTTCCTTCTGTACGGCTTCATTGCTTGGATCGACGTACTCAAATACCTTTTCAACATCGGAAATCTCTTCTGCACGCATCGCACCATAGAGTGGCTCCTGCAGATGATAGATGGCGTGGTCGATGGAAACCTTCAGACGAAGATCATAAACGGCGGCAAATTTAACGTGAGGGATGGCACCGTATTTCTCCAAGGCCTTCCTGGCGGCGGCGACTGAAAAGAGCATCATGGAACCGAAATCAAAATCATCGCGGACACTTCCAGGCTGGTAATCAATGAGTGGATGAAGGGTCTTCCAGTGTTCGTTTTCGTCATAGAAATCCGAATAGACCAGGCCTGCCTTCTGGGATTCGGCCTTCCCAAGAATTTTCTCCAGGGCTTCAGGCTCGATCGAAATCTGTCGGGGTTCCGGGAAGAGAAGAAAGTGCTCCGTTCGCATTCCGGTCAGAATCGGGTTAAGCGTCTCGTCTGAGGTGAGGGGTCCCGCAACAAGAACTTGACACTTCTCCAGTTTGAAACGAACCGGCTCCTGACTGACGATCACGATATGCTCGACGAGGTCTGCCTTCGTCAGCGGGAGCAGAATCCCATCAAAAGAAGGTCCTGGGCTGTAAGGGATGACTGTGGTAAGAGGGTTCATTATGTCCGACGTCTTCTGCGAACGCTATCCCGGCATCATGGACAGGATTGCCAACGATTCATGGATGTCTGTATTCTACACCAGGCTTAAACTTTTTGAAAGCGGAAATTCGCAAGAAATCGCATTCTCATCTTAACATCGAGGTGGAAAGAGAAACTCTGCACGGTCTTAAGGAATGTGATGAGTCGGGGGATGGGGATAATTTTCAGTTTAGCAAAAGTGGAACGCGGCACAATCTTAAAGCGATCCTTCATTTGTTCGAAGCCCCGCTTGGAAGCTTCGATTGAGTCTGTGTGATCCTTAGATTAGCCCGGGTTATCGATGTCAAAAATCTCTTCACTATCTTCACCCAACGGGGCTTGGTCGGAGGTAGAAGAGAGAACCGTCCTTTTTTCGAAGTGGATGAGATTTGTTGTTACAAAGGACGTTAATTTGAGGATTTCGAAATCACGCTCGACCCGGAGGTAATAGATAACGTCGTTTATGTTATCACTCCTCGAAACAAAGTCTTGTGACATCCCTCGCCCGTAGCATAACAAAAATTGCATCAGATCTTCATTTCTTATCATTGGTATCTCTCCCTCCCAAATAGGTTCGTGAAGGACTCCTCGACAAGAATACAGATGCGGTTTGCCTTCTTCCTTCCGATGATCCTCCCGAGACGATACTGGAATGAAAGGATTTTATTAATGATTGTACTTCTCATAGCACCGAAACCAACTTCTCTAAATCAAAAAACCGGATTGCCTTTTCGTACAGCCACGGCAATCCGGTCCCTGTGAGATTTCACTTCGGCAACCCGGCTATCCCAATGGGATCCGTGGCTTTCCCCACTGCCCCGCCTTTGGATCAGTGGGCCCCCCGCCAGTTACGGCGGGCAGGCGCCCCACGATTGCTCGTGGTTTGGCTTTGTCGGCAAACTTAATTAAATATTCGTGCTATTCCTAACAACAGCAATATCAGTGCCAAGAACCAATATTTCCTATAATAAATTGAAATTTAAAGGCTTTCTATGAAAAGTCCAGAATTTCACAGAAGTGGGATTCTTGACGTTTTTTGACTCACAGACTGACAATGATTTAAAGTTAAAAATACGATTAACTTTTCGGCTGCGGGTTTTCGGTCGTGTTACCGCTATCGTCGGCATTCTCATAGATGACCAGATGACGCATGAACATTTCCAGTTTTGCCTCCATCTCTTTCTGACCGATGTTTCCCTGCTTTATAAACCCGACGGAGTACAGAATGGAGCTGGGGGGCGCTTCCTTTCTACCCGGTTGACTGGTTCCGTTATATGTCGTCGAAATGATCGTAGCCTTATCCTTATTATAAGCAGAGCGATTGTAGGGGAATTCCCGCTCGACCATATTCTGCCAGTTACTCTGATATTGATCGTCGAGCTCTTTCGGAGGCCTAATTACCCTTGATACAGCGTAACCAGTCTGATGGTATTTCCCCTCGCCCACCACAATTCCGTTGATGTCCCATAGCGTCTTACCCTTCTCCTTAAAGTAGCCGAAATCAAGCTGGAAGCTATTCTTATCAGAAATTTTCATGATATCGGGACCGTAGGACAAGCAGAGTCTCGCCGACTTGTACCGGAAAATCTTATTATTCTCAATATGAATGTCAAGAGTTGAAAAGATGGAGGGCAAGAGGTTCTTCATACTCAGAAATTCCTGCCATTCTTTCAAGGAACCGTAATAGGACACATAAATAAAATCGGAGAGCACTTTCAGGTCGGGGATATCTCCCTGGTCAACGTTTCCTGTCTGGTCAGCTCTCATCATGACAATGCAGCCTCCGGGAACCGGGAGAGAAAAGGTTACCACCTTCGTGTCGTTATATTCGATAAGCCACGTGTGCGCCATCCAGATCCTCCCGTAGAAATCCGTGACCCGGTAGTTCTCGAAAGCCCGGCCCATCGACGTGACCTTGACATTTTCCGGCCCGATCTCTCTGTATCGGCTATACCCCTTGAGAATCAAATCCATAAATAGCTTTGAGTCGCCATAAAACGTTTCTAGAGGAACGTCGTCCGGTTTATGGATATAAAGAAAGACCGTGCTGCCAAGAGCCCCGTAAGTAAGATGGCCATTGTTTCCCAGGTCAGAATCTCTCGTCCCGCTGGCATAATAGGCATCCCAGTTGCCGTCCTTACCCTTCATGATGAGACGAGGGAAGACCGCGTTATAGCTCTTGTAGAACAGCCGGGTTGATCCCGGACCGTGGGGGAATATGGTGTCCTGATTCTCGGCGAGCAAATCCTTGAGGAGTTTACCAGAAAACTGGGCTATGATCGCATTCAGCTCGCTGTCCAATTCCTGGTAGGTTTTGGGCAGCAGAATCTCTTTTTTCAGGATCTCTCTTTTGGTCATGTCCATATTCTCCAGGGTATAGCGCATTTTCGTCTGAAAGACTGCCACATTCTTATCGGCCTTGAGGATTTCAAGGATCGGGACCGCATAATTCAGGTTCTCGTTTGGGGACTTTCTCAGGACGATACCGATGACCTTGCCATTCTGGTCAAGGAGCGGACCGCCGCTATTGCCGGGAGAGGCCGCAGCCGAAAAGCGTATCCACTTCCATTCCCCAGCTTCCTCTTCCGGTGTGTCAGACGTATAAAGACCGTCTCTGATCACAATTCCCTCCCCGAGAGCATTGCCCACGGCATATACTTTCTGATTGACCCGGGGGCTCTTATTCGTCGGTAGAAATCCCTTTGCTTTGGCATCCTGGAGGGAGAAGACAACGAAATCCCTGTCTTTGGAGTACTTGAGCACTTTTCCGATGGAGTAGATTTTCCCTTTCTTGTCCCGGAGAAAAACCTCCTTGAATTGGCTTCCACTTCCCAGGTTCATCACATGGGCTGCTGAAACGAACTCGGAGGGGCTGATGGCGAACGCCGTACCGACCGAATAGTACTTGTCCGTCCGAACCGAATATGGAAGAAGATCCATGGGTAAGGGTTTCTCGTATTGCAGGGAGTCGTTCGTCGGCTTCGGCGCTACGACCTCATACACTGCGTCACTGATGCCATCCATCACACGGGAATCCAGGGTCGCGTCCTTCGAACCAGCCCCGCGCAGCCCCCCGCACCCGGTCAAACACAGAAGAACCAAGACTGATACGATGACCCGCACACTCCTCAACGCCTTCATCACTTTTGTCTCCTTCGCGATTGAATCTTGTTGGCCGTGATCTCCTGCACCCACCACGTTCCGGATCTTAACACGATTCTTTCCTCAATGACAATTCCTTAAGGTAAATGGGGGGGGGAAGAGGCGTGATCTAAAACGGCAATTCATCACGGAGAAGTCCCGCCAGGAAGCTTCAATTGAACTGCTTTGCTCACGGGGGACCATGTGGTATTTCGCCGTGAGCATCCTTAGAGGACGGTAATTTCCTATAATACAATTCCCTTCTCACAAAGCTTCTGCACCTCCTCAGGCGTGTACCCAAGCCACTGCTCCAGGACGAACCCGCTGTGCTCACCCAGGACCGGAGCGGGCATGCGAATACTGCCTGAGGCATCCGAAAACTTGGAGGGAAATCCTGGAATATCGATGTCGCCGTATTTTCCAATGAAGTGGGTTAGTTTTTTATCTCTGAAACTCTTCTCGAATTATTATGACCCTTTTTTCTCGAATGCTTTTTTGGGTTTTCATGATTCCTTGATAATCAGGGACTCGAGGTTTTCAATCGTGGCTTCAGCTTCTTCCATGATACGGCCACAGAGTTCCTGCACCGCAGGAATGTCATGGACACGGCCAGCCACTGTCCCCCCCAAAACGGCGGCCTCGTCAATCTTACCATCGAATAAATTGGCCAATCCGCCAATCTCTAAATCGAGGAGTTCTTGGGTCGATCCACATGGGTTGCCCTTATAAAGGTCTGGACTCCCCCGGAGCGTAGCATCGACGAGTTCTAAGGCACGACGATTCCGCAAAAACCGCATAGGTCCGAAAAGTCCACGGGCCACTAAGGCATCCTCTTCTGTACTCTTCACAATTAATTCTTTCCATATTTGTTCAAAATCGCTCTCTTTTGTTGCGATAAAACGAGTCCCCATCTGCACTCCAATGGCTCCCATCGCAAGGGCTGCTGCTAATGAAACCCCATCTGCAAACCCACCCGCTGCCACAACGGGCGTTGGGGCAACACGTTTAACGACTTCAGGAAGAAGAACTATGGTACTCGTATCTCGCCAGCTGCAATGGGCCCCTCCTTCGCGGCCTGACGCGACAATCACATCGGCACCGGCTTTGACGGCCCGCAATGCCGCCCGGACGGATGGGACAACATGGACCCAAACGATTTCGGGGATCTCTTCTTTGATCGCAATGGATTCTGCAAGTTTCTTACCTCCGGGAGTTTTAGACCACCGCAAGGGATCTCCCGCAGAGGTCACAATCACCTTCAATTTTTCCTTAACAGCCGGATCGCTTTTCATTCTGTTGATGACACAACGGATTAATCTGGAAGCGGTGGGGATAAACTCTTCTGAAACAGGAATGTTGACACCAAATAGGGCCCAGGGGGCTTCTTCGATTGCAGCCAAAACATGGATTATAGAGCGGGTCAAACGTCCTTCAGGGGTGGTTTCGCCAAAAACCGCTGAATAGTTAAACTGGCCAAGTCCGGGCATATCAAAAAAACCCATGCCCACGGTTGATATGATCCCTATTGCGCCTGCTTTGGCAGCCGCACCGGCGAGCTTCGTGGTATCGTAAGGACCCATTCCTGCCTGGATAATGGGAAGCTTTGTTTGAAAGATGTCGTGAAATTTGGTTCGGATCATCAATTTCCGTTTTTTGGGGTAAAAAATTATGAAACGGCGATTTCGATTATTCTCAAACCAGATCTCTGCCAGAAAACATATGGTAGAATTACCACATTCCTTTTCAAACTTCAATGGTTCGTCTAAGGGCAGCCTTCCTTCTCATCAGGCTGCTGGAAACAAGCAAATGGGCTCCACCCTCCTCATGGTTTGATCCCCCTTCTAAGTTCCTCAAGCACCTTTTTATATTCTCTACTTACAACTTCTCCTGTGCACTTTCTCTCTAGGCGTCGAACAATGAAATGCCCACGCGCCGCAGCCTGGAAGTGATTGATGAAAAGTAAGTTGATCGAGGCGCCCCCGAATGCTCCCAGGACGGGAACCATTTCAGCGACCATCTTGTCTGTAACCATGATGCCAAAGCGGGACGCTAAATACGCCATCACTCGGGTCATGATTGGCGCCCCCTCCTCCGCGATCCCCCGCTCGGCTATGAATTCAGCAACCTCCGACAGGGTACGTGTCAACGCCGCCCGAACGCCATCGTAGGCTGTGTCAGCGGCACTGTCACCGCTTGACCTTCCACCTAAAGCGAAAACAGTAATACGGGCCAGGTGGGTATCCGTGGAGGAGAGGTCTTCACCCTCACTTCGAGCAATATCAGCAATGGAACGGAGCATCAGTTTTGTTGAGATGGGAAGTTCAACGATCATACCGGGGAAACCGAAAAACCCTCCCACGGCTCCGCTGACAAGAACCATCGTCCGATGGATCAATCGAAAGGGCCTGTGGCGGCTCTTCTTGTCCATGATAGACAACGCCGTATAGAAAGCTGTCCCGACGGCCTTGGTGACCGTGTTCCCAATCGCCTGCCTAATCCATCTCGGCAGTGCCTTTATGAATCCTCCAATGGGATACCCCAGCATGTTGATCAACCGAAAACTGAACCCCGGGTTCTCCAAGAGATTGACGGCTGTCCTGAGATCGTTTTGGTCTTGCTCTCCCATTTTATTCGATCAAGATCTGGGCTGGGCTCAAAATATTGCATTGATCCTAATTCTGGTGGTTTGTATGATAAAGCACGCGCAAAAGTTTTGGAAGGAAGAGTTCCTAGAAAATCGCATTCTCACTGCAAGTCTGAATCGGGAGGCGGGGAAAACTACACAAGCTCTCGGAAATGGATCATTCGGAAACGAAGGGTGTTCCTCATCTTTCAACATCGCCTTATCGAGATTTCCGGCGGAGGCTTTCTCATTTTATCGGTAGCATATTATGATTGGGGTTATCACGCTGATCGTCGCAGGAACCATCGGACTGAAATTTGCAGGGAAGTGACGGCGATTGCGTCACGGAAGCTGCTTCAGAAATTCTGCGACATAAGGTCCCCACAGGGCACCTTGCGACAGATTCTGGTGGCCCAGGGACTTCTCTCCCGCCTGAATCATCACGTAATTTCCATTTCTTACTCGGCCCATCTCGCGTTCCATGACCTTTAACTCAGGCGGGTTAAGCAGGTCGTCCACAAAATTGATGGCGAGGAATCGTGTCTTGATCTTATCAAGTTCAGGCTGCGGGTTATAGTCTGCTGAGGCTTCCCAGCGATAGAGAAAGTCATTGGCGTCGAGGCGCTTCGCGTTTTGCACGATCTGGTCATAGTATGCGATGGCCTTCTCGCGTGTGGGCGCGATCGCCTGCAAATGAGTGGCGCTGTCCACCATGAAGGCGAAGAGAGGAACGACAAAGGTAAAGCGGGTCGGCGGTGTCGTGTAGTTTCCGCCATTCCAGTCGGGATCGTTGCGGATTGCCTCTATGATGACACGCCGCCAGAGTAGGTTTCTTCCGGAGATCTCCGTGGGTTGGCTCGCAATAGCCACCGCACCGTCCATCATGTCGGGGTGGCGCTCGGCCCAAAGCCAGGTCTGCATGCCGCCCATCGAGGTGCCCAGAACCAGCCGGAGATGCTTCAGGCCAAGCCCTTCGGTGACGAGTCGATACTGCGCATCGACCATATCGCGATAGCCATAATGGGGAAACTTGGTCTTGAGGCCGTCACTGGGTTTTGACGACCGTCCCAGGCCGATGCTGTCAGCGAGAATAAGATAGTATTTGCTGGCGTCAAGCGGCTGTCCTTCTCGAAAGAGTGCCTCGGCAAGCGATGATGCAAGCCAGCTCGCGCCCGTGCCTGTTGTCCCATGCAATAGCAACACAGCATTGATGATATTGCCGGAAGAATCTCGCTCTGGGATGCCGAGGGTTGAGTAGGCAAGCTTCAGCTCCGGCAGGCATTCGCCGCTTTGAAAGTGAAAATCACGGGCAATGAAAGTGCCTTCTTGCCGGTTTGGCAGCGGCCTCACCTCCTCTGCGCCGTTGGCGAAGGTTACTGGACCGAGCATCACAAAGACAAAAAGGCAGATAAGAAAATAGTTTCTCATGGCTGCTCCTCCTCCATTATTCGTCGCTCGTCATCATGGCATCAACCACTCTCTCCTGGGGCTCCGCTTTCATCTCACTATCCTCTACAAAAATGACCGTAGGAATGGCCTTTAGACGCCGAACTTCGGCCTCAAGATACTTTCCCACTAGTTTGCGCTTTTCGTCATTCTGAACGATGAGAAGAACCTTTTCTCCGCTTTTAACATTCATGCAGCTCTTGACGATCACCTTGGCCGCATTAACCCTCTGCCCCTCACTTAAATGTTCGACGCCTAAACGATTCATTAACTTTTCCTCCCCTGTGGTTCGTATTCTATACCACACCCCAAATTTTTGGAAGGTAGAATTTCAAAAAAAATCACATTCTCACCTCAAGATTGAATCGGAAGGAAAAAGATTTTTGGCGGGAAAAACTCTGCATTATCTTAGCTGTGCAGAGCAGCCGGATCACAGTACGATAGCTGGCTTTCTATCGTCGATGGAGGAAGAGATTAAAGCCCATCTTTAGGGATGTGTTATGGGTACGCGAGGAGGAGGGACTTCTTGGGGGAACGTTTTTTGCATCGGATGGGTGTAAGATTGCATCGAATGCTTCCAAGGAGTGGAGTAGGACGATCAGTGATCTGAGGAGGAGAGAGGAGAGGATCGGGCAGAAGGTGAAACAATGAGTTGAAGAGCAGGTGAAGATTGATCGGAGAGGCGATGAGGATGAACCGGGGGGAAGCTCATTGGGGGAGACTTCTCGAGAAAGCAGAGCGCATGGAGAGGTGGCTGAAAGAGAGCAGCCCGAAGATGGGGAGGCAGGGCAGAGAGACTAAAAGTAATGTGACGGACAATGAATCGGCGTTAATGGTCACTTCTCACGGGACGATTCAGGGATATAACGGGCAAGCTCTCGTGGATTCGAGGATATGAATGCCTCCCGGGCCATGTCATTCATTAGTCTCACGTCCTTTGAGCCTTTTTGAGAAATTTCTTTAAGAATTTTATCGAGTATTCTATTTTTCATCCACGGGTACCAGTGACACCTAAGATTTGGGTAAATATCACATTAGTCTTTCGTGCCTCTCCGTCTCGGATATACTCCGCATAACATTCCACCCTATGTGAACCAACACTAACACCGGGAAGGCGCACTTGGAAAGCTGTCTTCGCTCCTAAGGTTAGATACGATATATCCGATACATCAAAACAATACGGTCCCTCCCCTGACTCGGAAAAACAGACTTTCTTAATCTGTGGGTTCCCCGCTGCCTCAAAAAAAACATTAACCGCAAAGGATGAATTCTCTGAGACGGTACCTCCCCCTCCCAGAACATCCATGCTTAATAACCTTACCTCCCCGGAGGCGAGAGGCTCTTTTGGCACCGTAACACAAGAAGAAGCTATCAACAAAACCACTCCACTCAACAAAACAGTTATTAATATAGACCTCATAGAAATAACCTCCTTCCTATTATGTCGCTTTCTTTTTCCTCTCCATCCCCTATCCACTCCCCCCGCCCATTTTCCAAAACTCCTCTTTATTTTATAAATAATCATATAGGGTGTCAATAAGAACTTAGAGAAAAACAGTCTTGTGGAAATTATTTTTTAAGGATTGCGACTTGAAATCTGGTATAGCGATATGGATTCATGGCTTGATGAGTTCAGGAATTTACCCACAGCATTCCTCCTCATCCCGACCTCATCACCACACTCTACTCCTAATCCCATCCTACCCCGGGGCGTCGAGTCGAGTCATCTTCGGTCTTTAACCCCTTAGCCTTCTATCTTTGAGGAAAACGGTCTGGTTCTTCAGGAAAATCCGGAGTAGGCACCGGATAACCTTTTACATTTTTGAGCTGAAAAGCAATGATAAAAATCCATGACGGGCAATAGTTGACATTAAACATGTCCGAGAGCATTTTATACATTATTGACTATGACCTGAATCCGTGGTACCGGCCAGGAGCATGATAGACCAATATCCATCCCCGGATCGAGGAATGCTGGATGGGGTCACCTGTGTCTCCAACACAAAACCTGTTCATCTTGTCTACAGGGCAGGATATTCTGACAACGGATATATGGTCAAAACCATGATTGCAGAAGTGGCTGAGGTGGCGGAAAAGGAACAGGGGCAATTTTTAGGAATGATCTATATCGGCCCATGCCTGAAGTAGAGCTTGAGCATGCAGCTGAAGCGAAGGCTCAACCTTTTTGATGCCACGTTGCTTGTGATCGGTAATGTCGTTGGGGCAGGCATCTTCACAACAAGCGGTTTTCTGGCCGGTGAACTGCCCCATCCTCTGCTTTTTGTCGCCATCTGGGTCATAGGGGGGTTTCTTACGTTATGCGGAGCCTTGACCTATGCCGAGATGGCGGGGATGTTTCCCCGTTCAGGCGGAGATTATCAATTCCTAAAAGAGGCGTATGGCCCATGGGCGGGTTTTCTCTTGGGCTGGGTCAGCTTTTGGGTGATTACCCCAGGCTCCGTTGCCGTGCTTTCCATTGCGATGGTAGGGTATATCAAAGGTTTTTCCCCTTTTCATTATGTTCTTTCAGAAAAGCTTTTAGCAGTGGCGATCATCTCTTCCCTCTCTTTCATAAACTACCGGGGTGTACGTTTGAGCGGAACGATACAGGACATTTTCACCCTGGGAAACTTGCTTATCATCCTTGCAGTTAAATCCACTCATTTCATTCTGAAAAGTCTTTTATGAGTATAATAGAGCCCTCCTTTGCGAGCTCAATCAATTTCAAATTTCTTAAGCTCAATTGTGTCCCATCTCTTTCCGCCCTTTTCATGCCCACGCTTAAACTCATATCCAAGTCCAACAAGAACCACATCTGAATCTCGGTTGTAACTTGTAAGTACCCGATCCCAAGTAATTCTTGTGGCCCAGTTGTTGTATATACGATAACTACCAGTTAGAGATACAATTCCATTTGTAGTTAAACTTGTATTTCTATAACTATCATAAGCTTCATAGATTCCTCCTCCGATACCCACCTCGAAGCAGTCGGATAGTTTTTGCATAAACCATATCTGGGAGGTTCCCCCTTGTCTTTTGACTGATTTGTTATTCCCTTCATTAAGATAAGCTACTGTTATATCGATGTGGTTCCAAACATTTTTTCTGTACTCAATAGCTCCAGCAAAGAAGTATTACTTCCTGGACTATTTACAACTGAAAAACCAAGGAAGAGATCAAGTTCATTACGAGTTGGTTCTTTATTGACACTAACATTCGAGGAGTCAAATTTGTAACCAAGTCCTGCAAATAATGGCATCGTGTTCATTCTTGAAGCTAAGATATAACTACCTCGTAAGTCAAGGAACCATTTGTCCGTTAAAGCATACTGGAAGTCAAGACTGGTTATAGCTCCTACACTATGTAAATTACGTCCATTAGTAGTTGAATCGAAGTAAAGGTATGGTCCAAACCCCAATCTAAAAGACACTTTCTTAGAGATATCCGTCCCTCCAATCCAAGCTTGACCGACCAAGCCATCTCTGTGATGCTTAGATGGAGAATCAAAATGCCCTTCATTTAAAAAACCAACACTAAAGGAAAATAAGTCTTGGATGTGTTGAGAATATTCAGCCATTACTGATACTGATATGTCTCCTTTATCATTAAAGATTGGTCCTCCTAGAACAGAAATCTGCTGAGAAGAACCAGTTGCTGGTACTCCTATCATACTAACCAATAGGCCCAGGACTAAAATCGACGGTCTGAAAATTCTTATTTTCGTACTCCATTTCTGTATTTGGACCGCGCACCACTTTTGATTAGACCAGTTGGGTTTGGGTGATGAACAGGGATACAAGGGGTTGTTCGTTCTTATGACCATCGCCTCAAACTCATTTGGAGGTCGATATCCCAACCAGGAATGTCCATAGTTTTGGCCATGCTACACATCATCGGGGACTGAATATGGCCACATCCCTCATAGACCAGATAGATCGTCATCTGGTATTTTCCCAGGTCAAATATTGTTTGGTCATTTACCTCTAAGCCTTTTATAGACCTTTAAAGGGTATTCAGTAGATCCAGCAAAATGAATGGGGTGGATAATGTACTTTTTTCGCAAAGATGTTTTATTTTTTGAGAGCAATTGATTACTGGTTGTAAGCTTGTAACATAGGGTACCGTAAGATTCAAGAATCACGACTTCGAGGAAGTTATCCTCACTCTCTAAAAATCCGCTGGTCAAAATGCCGTGGCAGGGAGGGGTAAGAATTGTTTGAAATAGTTTACTAACTTCAAATACTGGAAGCCCTTTTATTTTTTCTGTACGGAGCTGTTTTCTTATCTTGGTGCGAGTTGCTCAGGAACTTTGGGAGTGTTTTGCAGGCCCAATTTGATAAACACCCACGGGGCGGCGTAAGTGACCCACAAGCCGATGACGGCATAGCGCAGGTAACGCAGTATTTGTGCCACGATCGACGCATCATGCGGGAACACCGTGCGCAGTCCCAACCAAAGGATCGTTGCGCCGATCATACCCAGTCCAAACCGTACAGCGCGTTTCGACCACGGTCCGCCCGCATCAAACCCGCCTCGACGAAAGATCAAGATGGCTCCTGCGACAAGACCGAAAAAAGTGCCTGCGACGCCAACCATCCCTGTTGTGCCACGCGGATGGATGGCTGCTTGACCCGGCGCAAGTGAAAGAGCGCGGCCTGCAGTGACTTCCCATTGAGAAGGGTCAGCAGGTGGCACAAAAATCAGCCCGGCTATGGAGACGATGAGCAGCAGCATTGAGGCAGCAAATGCCAGGCCGATTTTCTGGGCGAGTGTGAAGCGATTGAACCAGGCCATTAGGGCCGACTCCCATTTCAAAAACGCCCACAGGATCGAGCCGCCGATCAACCAACCGGCCAGCACATCCGTTGGGAAGTGAACGGCCAGCACAATGCGTGAATAACCAATCAGAAAGATCAGGGCTGCCATCAGCCAGCGCAGCCAGCCCTTGACCCCTGCGGCCATTGTGCCCCAGACAGTCATGGCGTGCTGAGCGTGGCCGGACGGCAAACCGTATGAACCTTCGGCACCGAACGCTCGAACTCTCTCGCTCACCCAGAAGGGCCGCGGCTGGTGAAAGATGAGTTTAAGAAAGATGTTCAGGCTGTCTGACACGGTCAAGATAAGACCGACACGCAGGCCCAAACGGACATCCACACACCAGTAAAGGAAGGGCAGAATGATTAGGTAAAATTCTTCGGTGCCCAGGAAGCTAAAAAACCGGGCAGGAGTTACGAGCCCGGGAGCGCTGGTTTGCAGCTCGGCGATGAAATGGATGCCCCAGTCAAGGACAGGATTCATGCAAACGATAAAAACTCATTATTGAGATAATTCAACTATGCGAAAAACGGGGTTGAAAGTCAATTAAAAAACCAATTCGTCAGCATGCTATTTCACTAACATGATCCGTGATCAACACGGCTTTACGACATCGATAAGGGCTGTCCCTCCATTCACCGGGAAACTGTCTCCCTCGTTCAGTGGAATGTAGTATTCGGATTGTGAAATGGAACCCTAAGGGCTGGAAGGCTCCTGCGTCTTTGTGGGGCCCGTTAATAGCGATCTTCAAATTCGTGGAGGATTCTTGTTACCTCCTGTTCGTCTACATCACTCCACTGCTCATAAGCATCAGCAACAGCAAAAGATGGGCCACTTCTCACGTTGGGACAGTAAATCGCTTCAACCTCTTTTAAAATCACTTATACCGCTTCCGAATGGGCAGTGGGGACAGCGAGGATAACATTCCTGGCACCGGCCTGGCGCAACGCCTTGATAGCGACACGAAGCGTGAATCCCGATGCCAACCCATCATCCACAAGAATCACCGGGCGATTGAAATCCGGTAAGGGTCGATCTCCCCTAAACATCGTCACTCGCCAGGAGACCTTTTGCCCTGTCTCTTTAATTCCCTTTTGAATTTCCTGGTTGCTAAGATTCAAACGCGATAAAAGCTCTTCGTTCAACATCACCGTTCCGTCAAAGGCAACGGCCCCGTAACCGGCCTCGGAGTTCCAAGGTAGTGTAATCTTACTGACAACAGCAATGTCCAAAGGAAGACGCAACTCCCTTGCGATCTCAACAGCCACAGCAATACCTCCGGCCGGAATACCCATCACCAGGGCATGGCTCCCCCGGTATTCCTCGAGCATGCCTGCGATCACTTTGCCAGCCGAGGCCCTATCCCGAAAGACACGGACTCGGTTGCGTCGTTTTGGGGTGTCAAAGATTTTGGCGTTGTCCGTTGCCCTACCTCTTCATATCTCTTGAGCGACTCTTTTATCAATGGTTCCCTGGGGTGTCTCGCCCCTGAACATCATCTTCAGGTCATACACGCCCGCACTCCCCGTCTTCTCGATGTAGAAGCCCATTTTCCGGCAAAGACGAAGCATGCGATCGTTATCCATGAGCACGCTCCCTGTGAAACCAAGAAGACCCTGTTTCTTTGCCAGATAGGTAATGTAAGAGAACAATTCGAATCCTATTCCCTTGCTTTGATAGTCGTCTCTTACAGCAAGGGCAATATCCGCCGTGTGAGCGGCCTCTTGTATCCAATACTGCCCGATTCCTATAATCTCTTCTTTTCCCCCTTTCTGTATCACCGCAAGAATCACCATCTTTTTCGTGTAGTCAATAATCACAAATTTCTGCAAAAAATCGTGTGGAAAATCGGCTGGTTTGGAAAAAAATCGTCGGTAGAGGCTGTCATCCGAAAAACGATGAAAGAAGTCTTTCATCAACGGCTCATCGCTTATTTTCACAGGTCTTAAAAGGATTTCCAGCCCGGTCTTGGTGGTTCGATAGGTTTCTAGATTCTCAGGATACTCCCCTTCCCTGCCTGCAATAAATGCCTGATCCTTGTGGATGAGGGATGACTTTTTTGCCTCTTCGATCAACCACGGACGAAAGGCAGGATGAGCGATCGATATCAATTCCATGGCGCGCTCTCGAAGGTTCTTCGCCTTTAAGTAAGCAATTCCGAACTCCGTCACCACATACTGAACGTCGCCTCGATTAAGGGTAACCCCTGCTCCCTCCCTAAGAAACGGGACGATTCTCGAGACTTTTCCGTTCTCCGCAGTAGAGGGGAGGGTGAGGATGGTCTTGCCATTACGGGACAAAACAGCACTTCTCATAAAATCGGCCTGACCGCCTATCCCACTATAAAACAGCTTCCCAATCGATTCTGCAGTGGCCTGCCCGGTCAGATCGATCTCCAGAGCACTGTTGACGGCCACCATGTTACGCTGCTCGGCGATCACCAAGGGATTGTTCGTATAATCGATCGTCCTAAATTCGATGGCAGGGTTATGGTGGATGTATTCGTAGGTCTCTTTCTTACCCATACAGAATGAAGCGACCGTTTTTCCGCGGTCGATGTTCTTCTTTGTGTTGTCAACCATCCCCTTTTTCATTAACTCGACGATACCGTCGTTCAGAAGTTCTGTGTGGATGCCGAGATGGTTTTTGTTGTCAAGGTTGGCGATAATCGCATTTGGGATGTCCCCGTATCCGACCTGAATCGTATCTCCATCCTGAATCAGACGCGAAACGTACTTTCCGATTTGCTGGGCGGTCTCAGTATAGGCAGCGGCCTCGTATTCCAACAAGGGCTCATCGTAGGGAATCATGAAGCCAACATCCTCCGTCCGAATGAACCCATCCCCTTGAACGTGTGGTACATTTGAGTTGATCTGAGCGATCACCAATGAGGCATTCTCCACAGCGGCCTTGACGATATCCACACTTACTCCCAGCCTCAAATAGCCGCGGTCATCGGGAAGCGAGGTCTGTATCAAGGCGACATCGATCGGGATGACCCTTTGGTAGAAGAGGTCGGGAACCTGTGATAGGAAGATGGGGGTATAATCCGCCGCGCCTTTGTTCACGGCTTCACGGGTGTTGTTTCCCACAAAGAAACCGTTATGCCGGAAATTACGACTGAATTTTTCATCCATGTAGGGAGCGACCCCAAGTGTCCACACATGGAGTATTTCGGCATCGCAAAGGGCTAAGGGATGGGTTTCGACGTAACGGATGAGGGCCCGGATAAGATATTGAGGTTCGCCGCAGCCCGTCCCGATGAATATCCTGTCACCCCGCCGGATGTGACGGAGTATTCTTTCTTCAGTCGCAAACTTTTTGGGGTATCTCAGCTTGATTTCATCTATTTTCTTGTTCCCATCTTCTTGATACATATCTCCTGCTCCCGTGGGGACCCCCATTAAAAATTAAATTGAGCTAAATGAGGTGTCTTGCCAGGCCTAAACACTCCTGTCCTTACTACCATTATATGATATTAGAATAATATCCGACATTCAATGACTATGGACAGGATGGGTCGCACGGTTGGAGAACAATGAGGGTTTGCTGTAATCTCTAACTTAGGGAAGAGAGCAGAGTGTGAGGTCCCGGTATAGACTATTTTTGAAAAAAGTTGGAGAATAGTGAATGTAGTGAAAAGATACGCTAAGGAGAAAAAGAACATGTATCGACCTGTTGATGAGTCCGTCGTGAGACGCCTGACAGAGATTGCAGGTCCCAAGGCTATCTTTTCCGATGAGGACACGCTTACCATCTACTCAAAGGACGAAACGCTCGGGCTCTCGCACCGGCCTGAAATCGTGGTCAAGCCCGGCACGTCAAAAGAGATTCTCGAGATCATGCGGCTTGCGAATCTGGAAAACATACCCCTTACCCCCCGGGGAAAAGGAACCGGCTTGAGTGGCGGGGCTATTCCTGTTTATGGAGGAATCGTTCTCTCCTGTGAAAGAATGGAGAAAATCCTCGACATCGACCATGAAAACCTCATGGTCGTCACCGAGCCCGGAATCATCACGGGTGAACTGCAAAAAGCGGTTGAGGCGGAAGGCCTCTTCTATCCCCCCGACCCTGCGAGCCTGGCGAGTTGCAGCATTGGAGGCAATGTCGCCGAAGGAGCGGGCGGAAGCCGCGCGGTGAAATACGGAACAACCAAAGACTATGTGAACGGTCTGGAAGTGGTTCTTCCGTCGGGCGAAATGATCTCAACCGGCGGAAAAGTGGTTAAGGATGTCACCGGTTACAATCTGACGCAGTTGATCACCGGGTCTGAGGGAACGATGGCCATCGTTACTCGGATAATCCTCAGACTCGTTCCCCTTCCAAAATTAAGAAGAGATCTTCTCGTTCCTTACCCCTCCATCGATCAGGCCGCTCAGACGGTTTCAGAAATCATCCGCACCCGGATCGTTCCTACGGCAATTGAATTCATGGAGAGAAAGAGTTTCGAGTTGGCAGAGAGCTTTACAAAGCGAAAACTAACTTTCAGAGAGGCCGCCGCCCATCTCCTCATCACGCTCGACGGAAACCAGCAGGAGGCTCTGGACGAGGATCAGGAAAGGGTAGGAGAAATCTGCGAGAAGAATGGGGCTTTCGACATCCTGATCGCCAACTCTCCCACGGCGAGGGATAGGATGTGGGAAAGCCGGAAGTGTCTGTTTGAGGCGGCCAATCATTTCGGAAGCCTGTATAAAAGCCTCGACGTCGTCGTCCCCCGAAGCCTCATCCCCACCCTGATCCGAAAGATCGATCAGGTCTCAGAGACGCACGGGATCAGGGCGATGTCCTTCGGTCATGCAGGAGATGGAAATGTCCATGTCCTCCTTTTTAAGGGCGAGCTTCTCGACGAGGAATGGGAGAGGCTGATCGACCGGGCCCAGAGGGATCTTTACAAAGCGACTATCGATCTCGGAGGAAAAATTACTGCGGAACATGGAATCGGGCTTCTCAGAAAGCCTTTCCTCTCTATGAACCTTGACCCTTTTCAGATTGAGCTTTTGAAGGGATTGAAAAAGACCTTCGATCCGAAAAACATACTGAACCCCGGCAAAATCTTCGATCTTCAATCGTCGCCCTCTGCGCCTCTTCCTCCAGGCAAGAAATAGATGGAGCAGCTTTGTCGTCTGTGGAAAAGGGAAGACGGAGAACGAATGGAGGAGGAATCATGAAAACAGACCCCAGGCTGTTCGATTATATCTTCAATCCCCGCTCGGTGGCGATCATCGGAGCATCCCCCCATGATCTGGCCACGCTCGCGCAGATGAAAACAAAAATCAGGGATCGCCTGTTTTTGGTGAACCCGAAATATGCTGAAGTCTTGGGAAAGAAATGCTACCCGAGCATCTTGGATGTGGACTCCGAGGTCGATTATATCATCATCGGCGTTTCCGCCTCTGCTCTACCCAAAGTTTTGGAGGAGTGCATTCAAAAAGGAGCAAAGGCAGCGCATATTTTTACTGCCGGCTTCAGTGAGACGGGGACCCCCGAAGGAATCGAAGGGGAAAAGGAGTTGAAACGGATGGCAGCGGGCAGGATCCGGGTCATCGGCCCCAACTGTTTTGGAGTCTACTGTCCCTCTTCGGGGCTCTCCATTGTTCCAGAGGCCCCCGCAGAGAGTGGCCACATAGGAGTCGTTACGCAGAGCGGGAGTGTGGCCGAATCCTTCTCCTATTTTGCCAACACCAAAAACCTCAGATTCAGCAAAATGGTGAGTTATGGCAATGCCGTGGACCTGGACGCTCCTGACTTTCTGGAATACCTGGCCGACGATTCGGAGACGAAAATAATCGCTCTTTATATTGAAGGCACCCGGAATGGCACGCGCCTCAAAACGGCTCTGGCCAAGGCCGCAAAGCAAAAACCGGTGATCGCCCTCAAGGGCGGAATGACGGAACAGGGCATAAGGGCGGCTATCTCTCATACCGCTTCCCTGGCTGGGGTACCGGAAATCTGGAGGTCTCTCTTCAAACAGGCCGGGGCTCTTCAGGTGGAGAGCTTTGATGAAATGGCGAACCTGGCCATGGCCTTTGACGGGTCTCCTCCCCCTGTTGGCCGAGCCCTTGCCATGATCACCAACTCCGGGGGTTTTAGTGTCATCCAAACAGACCTCTGTATGAAGGCAGGAATCAAAGTTCCAAGGTTTTCACGGGAGACCATTAATGCACTCCGGGCGCTGGTCCTCCCTGCGGGAACCAGTATCGGGAATCCCCTTGATGCCTGGCCCATCTTCTATAGTGTTTCTCCTTCGGGAAACATGGCTGACATCATCCAGGTCGTGTCCTCAGACCGAAACATCCATTCTTTGGTATTTCAATTTGATCAGTTTCGCTATCTGAGGCGGATCTTGGGTCAACAGGTTGAGGCCCATATGAGGCGATTAATCGACTTGATGGTTGAAGGATGCCAGCGTTGCCGGGAGAAAGAGAAAAAACCGGTGCTCATCACCGTCTCTCTGGATCCCTACCTGGAAGATCAGGAAGATAGACACTACAACCTTATGATAAAAAGAGCTTTTGCGGAAAAGGGTTTTCCCGTCTATTCAAGCATGGACGCAGCGATAAAGGCTCTTTCCAATCTATGCAAATTCGGTGAAAGCCGAAGATAAGCCCAACCTTGAAAAAACACCGGAGAACCAGGATAATGGGGTCTGTGAAAATGGAACCGAAGATTACTGTCGGGATCATGGACCGGCAGACGAGAGTAAACGGTCGTCTGGCTGGAAGTTTTCGCACGGGTGGATTCGGCTCTGTTTCGGGCCGGTTCTCGGCAGAATCCGATGCCCGGATGATCGTTCTCTTCGACGATGTCCACCGTGAAATTAGACGCTCTCCGTCGATCAGGCTTAGAGGACAAAAAGATTCTTCTCTTACACTCCTTAACGTCACAATTGGAAATCGCTTCCATTGGGAGAGGACGGAGAACCAGACTTTTCAGGGAAATTTGACTCTCCTGTTACGCAACGACAAAACCATCGCTGTCATCAACGAAATCCCTCTAGAGGATTATCTGAAAAGTGTAATCTCCTCTGAGATGAGTAGTGCTGCTCCGATGGAATTTCTGAAGGCCCATGCCATTATATCCCGAAGTTGGCTTCTGGCAGCGGTTGATCGCAAGAAGAAAACAAAGGAAACATCCGAATCGTCGGAGAAGATCACTGATGAAGAAGTGATACGCTGGTACGATCGTGAGCAGCACGACCTCTTCGATGTCTGCGCTGATGACCACTGCCAACGCTATCAGGGAATCACGAAGGTCTTATCCAGGCAGGCAGAAGAAGCCGTTCGGGAAACACAGGGGAACGTGATTACCTATCAGGACAAAATCTGCGACGCCCGATATTCCAAGGCCTGTGGAGGACGTACAGAAAACTTCGAGACAGCCTGGGACGACAAACGAGTCCCCTACCTTGAAAGTGTTTCGGACGCATCGTTTCCGCACCGCCCGATCAAAACGGAACAAGAAGCTTCGGCCTGGGTATTTGCGATCCCTGATGCCTACTGCAACACGAGTGACGAAGACCTTCTGGAAAAAGTTCTTCCTGACCTCGACCGTCAGACAAAAGGGTTTTTCCGCTGGAGGGTCGAATATTCCCGCAGCGAGTTGGAAGAGATCTTGCGGGAAAAGTCGGGCTTAGACTTCGGGAAGTTGAAAGAAATCGTACCGATTGCCCGTGGTCCTTCGGGACGGATCTCCCGGTTGAAAATCGTCGGTTCGAAGAGAAGCATCGTCGTGGGAAAGGAGCTCGAAATAAGGCGCTGGCTTTCCAGGACGCATCTTTATAGCAGTGCATTCGTTGTGACGGCCGAACCCGGGCGATTTACGTTTCATGGTGCTGGTTGGGGACACGGCGTGGGCCTCTGTCAGGTCGGCGCCGCAGTGATGGCAACGAAGGGATTTTCAGCAGAGGAAATTCTAAAACACTATTTTTTTGGAATAGGAATAAAGAAGATCTACTGAAGAAACGGAGTTGGAATAAAGGAATGGTGGAATATTGGAATAATGGGGACAAACCAAAAAGCAGAAAAATAAGACCGGATCCTAGTGTCACGCGCCAAAAGTCCCTTTACTTTGTTTGTCATTCCGTACTTGATCCCGAATCCAGCCTTTCCAACTGGATTCCCGCTTTCGCGGGAATGACGGCTTGAGAAATAACGTAAAGAAGTGTTGGACGTACTACACTAGCTTTTTGATTTTAGTGCGCTTACACCCAACATTCCAAAATTCCATTTTTCCAATATTCCAGTGGCAAGACAATATGTCTACACAGAAACCGACATCGCGAAATCCTTGGGCCTGGATACCCTCGTTGTACGTTGCCGAAGGAATCCCTTACGTCATGGCAATGACGGTTTCAGTGATCCTCTACAAGCGCCTCGGCCTCTCGAACACCGAGATTGCGTTTTACACAAGCTGGCTCTATCTCCCCTGGGTGATCAAGCCGCTCTGGAGTCCTCTTGTCGAGCTATTCAGGACGAAGCGTTACTGGATCCTTCTGATGCAGATCCTCGTCGGCGCGGCGCTGGCCTGCATTGCACTCAGTATCCCGGCTGCCCGGTTCTTTCAGTATACCCTTGCCTTCTTCTGGCTGATGGCCTTCAGCTCGGCAACCCATGATACCGCTGCCGACGGCTTTTACATGTTGGGACTCCCGGAGTCTCTTCAGGCCGCCTTTGTCGGGGTGCGAACGATCTTCTACCGAATCGCCATGATCGCGGCCCAGGGCGGTCTTGTCATCTTTGCAGGCTACCTTGAAGAAAGCGGTCATGATATCCCCACAGCCTGGTCTTTCACACTCTTTACGGCGGCTGCCGTCTTTGCTGCCCTCTTCCTCTATCATCTATTTGTTCTTCCTTATCCGGCTGCGGACCGCCCGGCCAAGCGCAGCCCTTCGGCGTCCGTTTCACGGGAGTCCCTCCGCATCTTCGGCCTCTTCTTCAAGAAAGAAGAGATCCTTGCCGTTCTTGCTTTCTTTCTCTTCTACCGGCTCGCAGAAAGCCAGCTCTTCAAGATGATCGCACCTTTTCTGCTCGACCCCCGCTCAGCGGGAGGACTGGGACTCACCACAAAAGAGGTGGGGATCATTTACGGCACAGTAGGATTGATTGCACTGTTGCTGGGAGGACTTCTCGGCGGGTATGCCATTTACAGAAAAGGGCTCAAGTTTTGGATCTGGATCATGGTCTGCGCAATGCATCTGCCGGATCTTGTGTTTGTCTATCTGTCACAGGCCTTGCCCGACAATTTCTATTTGATCAATGTCGCTGTTGCTGTGGAGCAATTCGGTTACGGTTTCGGCTTTTCGGCCTATACGATGTTCATGATCATGGTCTCGGAGGGAGAGTATAAGACGGTCCACTACGCCATCTCCACGGGGATCATGGCACTGGGCATGATGGTTCCGGCAATGGCGAGCGGCTGGCTCCAGGAGCTAATGGGTTATCAGAACTTCTTCCTCTGGGTGGTGGCCGCAACGATCCCGGGCTTCATCGCGGCGGCGCTGGTAAAAATCGACCCGGAGTTCGGAAAGAAAAAGGCGTAGGGATCTGGAATAGTGGAATGATGGAATAATGGGAAGGAGTATTCTAAGAAAAAGTCATCCTTAACTGAGAAACGATATTGAAAGGACGCCGATTCAAGACAGCCTTTATCCTGGCAGCCGGACTGGGGACGCGGCTTCGGCCGCTGACGGACCGACTTCCGAAGCCGCTCCTTGAGATTGCAGGGCGTCCGATCATCACTTACGTGATGGATCATCTCCTGGAAGTCGGCGTGGATCGTTTCATCGTGAACATGCATCATCGTTCGGAAGTTTATTCGCAAAAATTTCCTGACAGGCGATGGCGAGGTGTACCCATCATCTTTCGTGACGAACCAGTACTTCTGGATACGGCAGGGGGGCTGAAGAATATCGAGGACCTCCTGGATGAAGACGAGGCCATCCTTTGTTACAACGGCGACATCATCACTGACCTACCCTTACTGAGGCTCCTGGAGGCCCATGAGCAGAAGCGACCGGAGGTCACTCTTGCCCTGCGAAGCAGCGGCCCTCTTCTCAATGTCAACATGAACGAGGCTGGAGAAATCTGCGATCTTCGGAATATCCTGGGCCACACCCTAAGAAATCCAGGCATTCGAAGCTTCCTCTTCGCCGGCATGTACGCCGTAGAAACATCGATTCTGCAACATCTTAAAGCCGGCAAAATTGAATCCATTGTTTCGGCTCTCATCCGAGGAATCGCGGAAAAACCGGGATCGATTCGGGGGATCGTCATCGACGAAGGCGATTGGCACGATATCGGCTCTGTCGAAGCCTATGAAAGGCTGAAATCAGAAAGGGGTCCATGAGTCGAGGGTTCAAGGGTCTAGGTCTCTTCTTCTTAGGTCTTTCACTTGAACCCTTGGCCCCTCGAATCCTGCAACCTCTCAGCAACGAATGATATCACGCGAAGACATGATTCTTTTTGCCCAAGAAGCCCTAGGGATCTCAGGGTCCTCCACCGTAAAACTCTTCCCGATTGAGGGACGCGGTTCGGACCGGATTTTCTTCAGGCTGAGATGGAACCGCAAGGATTCGGCAATTCTCGTCCATTATGATCCGAAGCGTGTCGAGAACACATACTACGCCGATATCGCATTATTTCTTCGCAAAATCAATGTTCCGGCACCCAGGCTGATTTACAACGACCCGTCCCGCTTTCTCATCATCATGGAAGACCTCGGAGAAACAGATCTCTGGTCTTTCTTGAATACCCCTTGGGAAACTCGACGCCCGCTATACCAAAAGACGCTTGCTGTCGTTTACAGACTTCATTCCTTCCCCAAGAGCGACTTCCCCTCGGGTCGTGTGAGGCTCATGGAGGGGTTTGGTCCTGTTCTCTACCGCTGGGAGCGGGACTACTTCAGGGATCATTTTGTGATGGATGTGTGCGGGATCAAATCCGGCCCTTCTTTCGAGAAGGAACTCGATGCAGAGCTTTCAGCACTGGCTGAGCGGCTGGGAGGAGGTGTCCGCTGTCTGGTACACCGGGATCTACAGTCCCAAAACGTGATGATCCGCAACGGGGAGCCTTTCCTCATCGACTTCCAGGGGATGCGCTTTGGAAGTCCATTCTACGATCTTGGCTCTCTTCTCTGCGATCCCTATATGGATTTTTCCGAAGGTGAGCAGGCTGAACTCCTGTCCTTCTATTACGGGCTGGGGAACTGGGATCTTGATTGGGCCGCCTTCCAGAATGCCTTCTGGGAGGCTTCCGTACAGCGTCTCATGCAAGCCCTCGGGGCCTATAGTTTCTTAGGCCTTAAGAGAGGACTCAAAGCCTTTCTTCAGTATATTCCCTCCGGGCTTCGCAATCTCCAACGTGCGGCTTCGCAAGTGACATCGGTTTCCAGGCTCCAGGAACTCTGCCTTGCATGTCAGAGGGCAATCGACAAAAATGGGATAGCGGCGTAGGACACCCGCGCTGACGTCTCGGAAGTAATCTTACTGTAACCTCAAAGTCTTAGGGGTCGATGGGGATTCATTATCGGGGAGAAAATGAAAATTATAAGATTTTGACTGTTAGTGTTATCGTCTCATGAGAATTTGTCAAAAACTTCATGCAGAGGGAATTAAACGGAGGTCAGCGACATCCACACTTGTGCCAATCCTGCTGAGAGGAAAGCATAAGATGATATAAACGAAATGATTGGGCACGGAATACCCTAAAGTAGAGTTTACTCCGCTCTTATCACCGAATGACGTTGGGAGTTAAGTTCTTTCGCAGCCGATATATTTCAATAGGCCGGCAATATAGTTTCCCCACGTCGGCATCAGTTTGTCAATTTCATAGGCGAGTAGAGCTATTTCCCCGTTGTGAAATTTATTGTGCACCTCTTCCAGCTTCTGATATTTCAAGGGCCACGTTATCTTACCAGATTGATTGACCACATAAAAACTTCTTCGCTTCTCATCAATTTCAACGATCTGCAATAAGTTTAGGCCATCGGCCGCCCAGAATTTGACTTCTTTATCCTTCATTTCTTTCAACTTTTCCCAACCGAAAGAACACTTGGAAAAAATCTCTATTATCTCCGCCATGCTCCTCCCCTGTTCTCCCTCGCCCCGGTTTCTTGGGCAGCAAAACGCAGTCGGTCATCATGAATGACGATCAACCACTCAGCCCGGCTCTCCTCAGTAGCTCTTCCTCACTGATTCTCAGGGTCGGCCCGTATAACCAACGGACAATTAAAACTCCCCGCCCATCCCGCTTTGGCAGGATGGAGCACTTGCCGGTCAATGCGCCTCGACGTGTCTATACAAGTCTACTAGATTTCTCTGAGGAGATCAACGAGAATTTGGGGTAAGAAGTGTAAGCGGCGGAAGGAAAATCAAGCGGGCGGTTCGGGCATCATACAGTCTGATCCGTCATCAAAGAAATTTTCTCAAGAAAATTTGTGACATCACAAAAAAAGTTTGGTAGAATGGCTAGGTTATGTATATCAGAACATTGGGCGCATTATCGCTTTTGGGTTTGCGAAGAACGGGGCGTTTGGGTCTTTTCTTTATCAGGACATTTTTCTATGCGGTTACCCCTCCTCTAAAGTTTTCATATTTTCTCAAGCAAATTCAATTTATCGGATTTCAATCCGCTCCGGTCATTTTCCTGACAGGAGCTTTTACGGGGATGGTCCTCGGTCTTCAGGGGTTTTACACATTGACCCGTTTTGGTTCTGCAGCACTCTTGGGGCCGATGGTGGCCCTCTCCCTCATCAAAGAGCTTGGACCTGTTCTATCTGCCTTAATGGTTACGGGAAGGGCTGGCTCTGCCATGACGGCAGAAATAGGAATCATGCGAATCACCGAACAAATTGATGCCATCAAGCTGATGGGGCTCAACCCTTTTCGGTATCTCGTGGTTCCAAAATTTCTGGCGGGTATTTTGGCCCTGCCCCTGCTCACGGCCATTTTCAATGTGGTCGGGATTTTCGGAGGCTACCTCGTCGGCGTGAAGCTTCTGGGTATCGGTGAAGGGACCTACTTTGGAGAAATGTCTAATCATGTCAGCCTGCATGACATCATACAGGGGATCTATAAGTCCCTTAGCTTTGGAGCATTGATCCCCTGTATTTGCTGTTATAAGGGGTACTATGTCGGATTCGGAGCCGAGGGCGTGAGTAAGGCAACGACTCAAGCTGTCGTTCTTTCGTCGGTGTTGATCCTCTTCTGGGATTATATTCTGACTTCCGCCCTGTTTTGAGGACGCTATGATCCAGATGGAAGACCTGTACAAATCCTTTGGGGGCGTTGAAGTACTCAAGGGAGTATCGCTACAAGTGGAAAAGGGGGAAATTCTTGCTCTGATCGGAGGAAGCGGTCATGGCAAAACGGTTATTCTGAAACATGTCGCGGGATTGATGAAACCGGATCGAGGGCGCGTTTATGTCAATGGAAAGGATGTCTACAATCTGAGAGGGGGCGAACTCGAAGACTTGAGAAGCCATTTGGGTTTTCTTTTTCAGAGCGGTGCGTTGTTTTCCTCATCGAACGTTTTTGACAATGTCGCCTTCCCTCTGAGAGAAACAACCCATTTAGGCGAACGACAACTTAGGGAAAGAGTGCTCAATGTTTTGGAGCAGGTCGGTTTGAAAGGCGCCGAGGACAAGTATCCAGCACAGATCAGTGGTGGGATGATCAAACGCACCGCCCTGGCGCGGTCCCTAGTGAAGAATCCTGAGATCATGCTCTTTGATGAACCCACCACCGGTCTGGATCCAGTCATCGCCCACACCATTCTCGACCTCATTAAATCGATTCACAAAGATCTTGGGTTTACAGGAATCATTGTAAGCCATGAGTTATCGAGAGTATTTCAGATTGTTCAAAAAGTGGCGATGCTGCATGACGGGGTCATTCTCTTCGTGGGGACACCGGAGAAGATCATGGCATCCAGAGATCCCGTTGTTCGGCAGTTCGTTACGGAAGCACTGAGGATGCCGTCGAGTGCCATGAGGAGCTTTGATCAGGAGGAGAAACGCCACGGGGAAAAATGAAGATGTTCAGCGATCATGGAGTTCGGGGGGGTCAGGGGGTAGCGATGAAAAAGTTTGATCTTGAACTCGCAGTTGGATTATTTATCATTGCCGGTATCGTCTGTTTGGGTTACCTCTCGATCAAACTCGGCAAATTGGAGATTGTAGGAGAAAGAGGATACGAGATCTATGGAGTGTTTTCCAGTGTCGGAGGGCTTAAGGTCGGTGCCGGCGTTGAAATTGCAGGCGTAACGGTTGGACGCGTCAAAAGCATCAAACTGAGTAACTATGAGGCTCGTGTTACCTTGAACCTCCCCACCGCTCTAAAAATCCAGGAAGATGCCATCGCATCCGTCAAGACCAGGGGTCTGATCGGGGAAAAGTATATCGATATTACGCCCGGTGGGTCAGAGAAGGCCATTGAACCCGGAGGCCGAATTAGAGAAACCCAACCAGCTATCGATATAGAAGAATTAATTTCTAAGTTCGTCTTTGGGAAAATTTAGAGGATTCACGGAGGAGGTCCTTATGAGGTCAGCCTTTCTTATCCGAAGTACGTTCTCTCTGTCGTTGGTTGCAGCTCTGGCCGTCCCCGCGCTGGGAGCCAGCCCGATGGATGAGATTAAACAGACGACGGATAAAATTCTCTCCATTGTCACCAATTCAGCCTTTAAGGCGCCCTCCAAATCTGAAGAGAGAGAGAAACGCATTCGCCAGGCAGTGGACGAGCGATTCGATTGGAAAGAGATGGCCCGTCGGTCTCTGGCAATCCATTGGGCAAAGAGAACCGCTGAGGAGAGAAAAGAGTTCGTCCGTCTCTTTGCGGACTTAGTGGAACGAACATACATGAAGAAGGTGGAGGATTATTCTGGAGAAAAGGTTCTCTATGAGGGAGAATCTAAAGAAGGAGATTATGCCACCGTCAGAATCAAAATCGTCACTAAAAGGGGTGAAGACATTCCCGTCGAGTACCGGCTCAAGAAAGAAAGAGAGGACTGGTTTATCTATGACGTCTCGATCGAGGGTGTCAGCCTTGTCAACAACTACAGGATACAATTTCACAGCATCATATCCCAATCCAATTATGAGAACCTGGTCAAGAGATTGAGGGAAAAGGTCGAACTAAAGTGAGACTTCAATGGATGCGTCTATCCGTGAGGTCTGAGGAGAAAGGTCCCTAAAGAAAACAGCTACCAAGGTTATCAAGGGAAACAGGGCATCAGCGGAGATACCCGTTTTTCTGAAACCAATCCACCGCGTCGCGCAACCCCTCCTCGACGGGCCTCGGATGAAATCCCAAAAAGCGCTTCGCCTTTTCTATCGAATAAAACATCCTCTTTCTGGCCAATCGCACTCCGTTGAGCGGGACGCGCGGCTCTCCCTTTGTCACGAGCCGGGCCCAAGCCTCAGAAAGGCACGCAACGGGAAAGACGAAAGAGTGGGGTAAACAGATTTTCGGAGGAATCCGCCCGGTGAGGGTTGCAACGGCATAGAGAATCTCTTTCAACGTCATGTTACACGCTCCCAGGATGTACCGGTCCCCCACGATGCCGCGCTCCAACGCAAGGAGATGGCCGATTGCGACATCGTCCACATGGACCAGGTTGAGACCCGTATCCACATAGGCGGGCATGCGGCCAGACCCTGCGTCAACAATGATCCGGCCGGTGGGTGTGGGTTTGATGTCACGAGGGCCGACCGGGGTCGAGGGATTAACAATGATGACGGGAAGACCATGCTCATCGGCGAGGCGCTTCACCTCTGCCTCAGCCATGAACTTCGAGCGCTTGTAATGACCAATCATATCCTTGAGCGAGACGGGCGTGTCTTCATCCGCGGGCCTTCCGTTCGGAGCAACCCCGAGGGTAGCCACACTGCTCGTAAAAACAGCACGCGTGATCCCGGCATTCATGGCGGCGAGCATGACGTTGCGCGTACCGATCACATTCGTCTCATAAATTTCCCTCGGCTTGGGGACCCACAAACGATAGTCCGCCGCTACGTGGAACAACGTGGAACAGCCCTTCATCCCACGATCAAGGGACCCGCGATCTCTGATGTCCCCGTAGACGATCTCCACGGGTAAACCGGCAAGATTTCGACAATCACTATGCGGACGGACCAAGGCCCGGACATCGTGACCGGCTGCGATGAGCTGACGCGCCACCGCGGACCCGACGAAACCCGGGGCGCCAGTGATCAACGTCTTCATAGTTTACCTCCAAGGAGAGGCTTGTCCCGCCGTTCTAATACGTGCGCTGTAGATCCGGTACGGCCGTTTGGCCGGTGTACCGCAAACGAGAGAATAAGAATCAGTAAGTGGGGGGGGATACCTCTCCTCCAATTCCCTATTGCGGAATGAGCAGCTGGCTTCCTGCCAAGTGTGCCACCTTTGACAGAGTGACCTGTGCAGCGCGGAAATTCCGGCCAAGGCGAATCAAATCGAAGAGTTCGGCAGGATGCCTTATTAATCCGCTCAAGAGTTTCAGCAGACTTAACTCTCCAAACTCATCGACGGCCCTGAGTGAGCTTTGAGGAATGGTCATATCGGCTGGATCCGCGATCGCGCGAACGGCCATAAACGGGACGCCCGCTTCCTGAGCCACCTTAGCCAGAGCACCGCTCTCCATATCCACTGCTATCGCCCCGGTGCGTTCAAACAAAACTTTCTTTTCCGCGGGACCTTTCAACGCGGTCACACTCTCAGCCAGGGAGCCCTGGTGAAGGTCGAGGGATCCTTTCAATCGATCGAGGAGATGCCCGCGCCAGGGCGGGTCCGTCGTATAAGAAGATTGATCGGCCCCAATGACTTTACCCGGCAGCACCAGACCGCCGGGAGAAAGGGTCGAAACAAGCCCCCCAGCGCTTCCCCAACTGAGAAGGGCAGTGGCGCCATGTCCCAGTAAATTTTTCCCGGCTTCCCCCGCTTTTTGTGGACCCGTACCGGAGAGCTGTATCACTGTCCCTTCCGAAAGGTGCATTAAATCACCGCTCAGGATGGGTTTTTGTACCAAGCTCCTCGCCTCAGCCGTCATCGCTACGACAATTCCTAAGCGTATCAAACGGATTTCCTGCTCCGAAGGTTGCGATAGCGTGCCAAGGCCCATAAAGGGAAGTATTTGGCATACCCGTGGTATTTCAAATAGAAGACACGTGGGAAACCCGGTGCGGTGAACCACTCATCCTTCCATAAACCATTGGCCCGCTGGGTGCGTATCAAATATTCAACCCCTTTTCGGACCTCGGGTGAGTCAACTTCACCGGCAGCCATTAGGCCAAGCATAGCCCAGGCTGCCTGGAATGAAGTGCTGGCATCGCCCCTCCCCGCCCTTTCCGGGTAAAAGTAAGTATCGCAATCCTCCCCCCAGCCCCCGTCAGGCCGCTGCATACTTTTTAGCCAAGCGGCAGCACGACGGATGTGTTCTTGATCCGAAAGAGAACTTGCCTTTTCAAGAGCGGCGAGCACCGACCACGTGCCATAGATATAATTGGTGCCCCAACGACCGAACCATGAACCGTTTTCCTCTTGTTCCTTCCGCAGATAATCCAGGCAGGCCTTTAGCACACGATTATGATCGCCGAGTTGGGCCAGCACGGTTGCACAGCGAGCACTCACGTCGCTCGTCGGGGGATCAAGAAGAGCGCCGTGGTCAGCAAACGGGATTTCATTGAGATAATAATACGTATTGTCAGCATCATAAGCAGCAAACCCCCCGTTTCTTGACTGCATGCCGCATATCCAATCGATTGCCCGTTGGATCGATTTGCGGTAGCGTTTTGGGTCAGTTTGATCCATTGCCCAGGCAACTGCGGAAGTGTCATCGAGATCGGGATAGTATGAATTGCTAAACTGAAATGCCCACCCTCCACCCTTGAGGCCCGGATGGTTCTCGCGCCAGTCCCCCGGTTCATCAATCAGTTGCCGATCCCTGAGCCAGTCCAGACCATGTAGGACGTTTTCTGAGGCCATGCCATTGGTTTCTTCCTGGAGTGCCAGACAGGAAAGGGCGGTATCCCAGACAGGTGACATGCACGGCTGACAGTAGGCTGTTTCGCCACCGATAACCAGCAGGTTCTTGAGCGCCTCTTTGGTAGTAACCCTGTAAGGGTGGTCAGATGGATATCCCAGGCAAGCCAAGGCCTCATGGGCATTGATCATAGCCGGAAAGATCCCTCCAAGGCCATCGATGCCGTTTAGACGCTCGGTAAACCACTCTTCCGCTCTTTTTACTGCCAACCCTCGAATTTTCTTTGGGATGAAGGGCTCAATGAAATGTCCCACCCTGTCAAGGAACAAGAAGAAATGGTTCAGGCGCGAGCGAACGGGAAAATAGTGTCTCTCTTGTTCGGGAGGAATAGTAAACAACTCTCGCACATTGATCCCCTTGGAATTCTTGGCCCTTGGCTTTAAGCTGCACAAAATAGATAGCGGGATGGCTACGGTCCGCGACCAGTAAGAGACCTTGCTGATGTGGAAAGGGAACCAGGGAGGCAATAGCATGATCTCAACAGGTATAAAAGGGACGCCCCGCCAAGGAATTTGGCCGAAAAGCGCAAGGGTGATACGCGTAAACACATTGCAGCGAGCGGCGCCGCCATGAGACAGGATGGCTTCGTGGGCTTTCACCATATGGGGCGCATCAGAGCTATCCCCAGCCAATTTTAAGGCATAGTAAGTTTTCACGGAACAGCTCATGTCGAACCGGCCGCCATAGAATAGCGGCCAGCCTCCATGATCGCCCTGGTGTCTACGGAGGTAAATGGCTATTTTGGCCTGAAGATCCTCGTCGATTTCATCCATGTAGTGCATCATCAAGATGAATTCAGCGGGAATCGTGCAGTCCGCCTCCAACTCGAAGCACCAATATCCATGTGGATGCTGAAGCGCGAGCAGGGTCTCGCGGGCCCGTAAAATGGCTTCCTCAAGCTTCTCCTCAAAAAAGGAGTCTGCGAGATAGGAAGTATCTTCCTTTTTCTTGAATTTCAATTGCGAGGACATAAGTTCGATATCTCTGAGTTCGCTTAAGAATAAATTAGCATGCCGTCTGCCGCAATGCAACTCAAAAATGAAAAAAGGCAATTCGTTGGAAAGATTTCAATGGCATTTCAGGTAGACATAGTGGTGGGATTTTGATCTTTGACACTGCATGAAGTGCATTGGATCAGGTTTTTCACCCTGAGAACTCTTTCAGAAACCAATCTCTGCCCTTAGGATTCATCTTCTCTCTTGATTCTTAGGCGACCTTTCTTAAGGAATGTCCCATTTTAAAGTGGAAGATTTTTCTTAACAAAGGCGGAAAGATCTTCTCTCCTCCGCCGGGGTGGAAACCCCACAATTCCGTGAAATGAGAGGAAGCAGATGGCAGGCCCTCGAGGATGCTAGTGTACTGCGTCAGAAGTCCCTTTACTTTGAATGTCATTCCGGGCTTGACCCGGAATCCTATGATTTCAACTGGATTCCTGCCCAGGCTTCGCCGAGGCGAGCTTTTGCAATAATGACAGCTTCTGAACTTATGTAAAGAAGTGTTGGACGCACTACACTAGATTGCAAATCACCTAAGAAAAGAATAAAATGGATACAGGAACAAGGGCGAACGGTGCAATTCTCTTGGTCTCTTTTACAGAGTATCTGTTTGGTTCCCGCAATCGCAGGGTCGATCTACTCGATTCTATGCCTGCTTGCGGTCTGGCGCTTCCGAACTCAGCCTAGATGTTCACCCGGCTACTCCTTTTCCAAATGGCCTGGGGTCACCATTCTGAAGCCAGTGCGGGGTCTTGAAAAAAACCAGGAGCAAAACCTGCGCAGCGCTTGTCTACAGGACTACCCCGAGTTTCAAGTGGTCTTCTCGGTTCAAGACCCGGACGATCCAGCCCTCCCCCTGTTGAAGAAGATTGGGCAAGCATTTGGTTCCAAACGAGTATCCGTGGTCATCGGAAATCGCCGGGTCGGTCCCAACGGAAAGATCAACAACCTTCTCGGTGCCCTGCCCTACGCCCAGTATGATACCCTGGTTATTAGTGACAGTGACGTCCACCTGAAACCCGATTATCTGAAAGCGATCATCGCTCCTCTGGCTGATCCCAACGTAGGATGCGTCTGCACCCTCTATAAGGCGACCCATGCGGATCGATGGTTCGAGAAAATGGAGCTTCTGACCTTGAATGCTGATTTCGTTCCCAGTGTCATCTTCGCCTCGGTCACTGGGGCGTCGAAGTTCTGTCTGGGTTCGTCGGTGGCTTTGCGGTGCAGCTCTCTCAAAGAGATAGGCGGCTTCGAAACCCTGGCCGACTATCTGACGGAAGATTACGAGATGGGCAGGCGTCTTTGGACTTCCGGAAAAAGGGTGGTTGTGGTGCCCTATTTTGTCGAGACCGTGGTCGATCTCGAGAAGGCTTCCCGATGGTGGAATCATCAGGTCTGTTGGGATCAAAAAACACGGGCTGCACAACCCGCGGGTTTTTTTGCCACCCTATTGATCCGCTCCGTTCCCTTCGCACTTTTGTTCGCGGCATCCCGTTTGGCAGATGCGGGCGGGCTGTTGGTCTTGGGGGGAGTGATGGGGCTTCGGTTGGCCACGGCAGCGGTCATTCTGGGGTGGGGACTTCAAGATCGGGAAGGGCTAAGGAATCTTGCCCTTCTGCCTTTGAGGGATCTAACCTCTATTATTTCCTGGCTCTTGGCTTTTACCAAGAAAACGGTCAGCTGGCGCGGTGCTGAGCTGATGCTGGGCCATGACGGACGACTGACATCCAGGGAGGGGACATCGTGAAAGAACTGATCGTCACCGGCGATGACTTCGGTCTTTCGCAGTCGGTGAACGAAGCGGTTGAAAAAGCCCATCGACAAGGTCTTCTGAACGGTGCGAGTTTGATGGTCGGGGCGAAGGCTGCGACAGATGCCGTAGAGCGAGCAAGGCGATGTCCTTCCCTGAAGATTGGCTTACATCTGGTGCTGGTGGACGGATCATCGATCCTGCCTTCACAGATGATTCCAGATTTGGTTAACCGGAGGGGTGAGTTTGCCCCGCATCTCGTCCGGGCCGGATTCAATTTTTTTTTCAGGCCAGGGGTGAAACGCCAATTAGAAGCGGAAATCCGGGCCCAGTTTGAGGCCTTCAGGGAGACGGGCCTTCCTCTCGACCACGTCAACACCCATCACCACATGCACCTCCATCCCACGGTTTCAGGGTTCCTCCTGAAAGTGGGCCGAGAATATGGGATGAGAGCAATGCGATTGCCTTATGAACCTCCCCTTCCTTCGTGGCGAGCGTCGAGGGATGGACTCCTCCGGAAGGTGGGCGCTTGCCTTCTCCTATCGCCTTGGGTTTCTCTCTTAAAAAAAAGGTTCAAACGTGCCGGGGTGTGCTCGAATGATTTTGTTTTTGGAATGAACGACAGTGGCCGCCTTCACCTCGACCTTATGCTTCGTTTCTTCAAGTTCCTCCCTCCGGGAGTTGCAGAAATCTACTTCCATCCTGGAAACGACGCGAACGAACTTGAGGCACTCATCCATCCTGCCGTGCAGTGGGCTCTACTGGCTTCACAGATCCGGACGATCAGCTTTACTGATCTGGTGAAGCACAGGGAGGTACACTGAGACGTTCCCAATCGATTGAGCGAACGGGGCAAGAGCTAAGACGGCATCAGTCTTGAAGTGATCTGAGGATCGACAAAATTTCTTCTCTTCGTACGAAGCTGAAAAAACTCTTTTGCTTCCTTGAATAGCCGTCTGCATTCCCTGGCGTCAAAGATTGCTCCGCGGAGGATCCTGAAGATGGGTGCGGGAGGAGACCGGCAGGATTAAGAATAAAAACTTAAGAAAAATTAATTTCCAATATTTGATGACATATGATAACATATGTGTTAAAGATTTCATAATGGAATCAAGTAGGAAAATGTAGTCTTTTCTTTACGAAATACAGTGTCCGCCCCATTTCCTTCATAACTACTATAGGGGGGATAGTAAGTATAAACTGAAATCTTCGTACGGGTGAGTCTAAACCATTCATAAAGGGGGGACGGAAAGCCTCCGGGTTTTTTGGGTTGGGGAGGGGTAACTGTCCAGAGGAATGTGTATGAAAAACATAAAGGTGGCTATCGTTGGAGTAGGTAATTGTTGCAGTTCGTTGATCCAAGGAATCCATTATTACCAAAAGGAGAGCCGAGATTCCATCGGCTTGCTCCATCGTGATATCGGAGGGTACAAACCTTACGGCATCAAGGTGGCGGCCGCCTTCGACATCGACCAGCGCAAGGTTGGTAAGGATGTGGCAGACGCCATCTTTAAGAAACCAAACTGCACCAAGGTCTTTTGTGGTGATGTGCCCCCAACGGGTACAATAGTGCAGATGGGACGGGTCCTGGACGGATACTCTGAGCATATGGGGAATTACAGCAATGAATCTACCTTTGTCCTGGCTAATCAGCGAGAGCCCAGCAGGGAAGCGGTCATCCGGACCCTTACGGAATCAGGAGCTGAGATTTTGCTGAATTATATGCCCGTCGGGTCTGAACTGGCGACCCGCTTCTACGCGGAATGCGCCTTGGAAGCAGGCCTCGGGTTTATCAACAACATGCCTGTCTTCATTGCCAGCGATCCCATCTGGGCCGATCGGTTTAAGGAGAAAGGCCTTCCTCTCATCGGTGACGATATCAAGTCCCAGCTTGGCGCGACCATTGTCCATCGCACACTGGTCGATCTCTTTAAGAAGCGAGGGGTCAAGCTCACCCGGACCTACCAGCTCAATACGGGGGGGAATACCGATTTTCTCAACATGCTCAATCGCACAAGGCTTTTGACCAAAAAGAGGTCGAAAACGGAGGCTGTTCAGTCAGTGGCATCCCAGCGCCTGGACGACGAGAATATCCATATCGGACCCAGCGATTACGTGCCCTGGCAAAAGGATAATAAAGTCTGTTTTATCCGCATGGAAGGCAAGATCTTCGGTGGTGTCCCGATGGAGCTGGAGCTTCGTCTTTCCGTAGAAGATTCTCCTAACTCGGCGGGCATCGTCATCGACGCCATCCGGTGCTGCAAACTGGCGTTGGACCGCGGCGAGGCCGGTGTCCTCTTTCCCGTCGCAGCCTATTTTATGAAGCACCCTCCAAGGCAATACACGGACGACGAGGCCTTTCATATGACCGAGGCGTTTATCCAAGGATTCCAAGCGAAGACGCCAAAAGCAGCGGACCGACCCAGGCCCTTTAAGAAGGAGACGGATGAACCAGAGGGTGAAGTATACCCGATTGAGAGAGTGAACCGTGATCTTTCACCGTGGGAGACTTAGCCTCTGGCCTATCCTTCTTGGCATCGTTTTGTTTGGCGCCCTTCTCTTATCCCTAACAAATCCTACTCCATCGGGAACTTTGTTTTCGGGTGTCGTATGAATCCTGAGACATTTCATGGATGCAAGGCAATTCTCTTCGATTTCGGGGGAACCCTCGATTCGGACGGAGAGCATTGGTTGGACCGATTTTATGCGCTTTACGAGGATTTGGGGTTGCGGATTCCTCTCCCAGAGATCAAGAGGGCCTTCTATCACGCGGATGCCCTTTGTTCCTCCGACTCTCGGGTCGTTTCATTGGGTCTTCGGCGGTTGATGATACGGCATGTCCGTATGCAGTTTGAGGCATTGGGCTTGACGGACGATGAGAAGGAAAGTGAAATGGTGGAAGCCTTTTGCACCAAGTCGGAGCGGTTTCTCCATCGCAATGCTTATTTGCTTCGCCGTATGAAAGGCCGATATCGTTTGGGCCTGGTATCCAATTTTTATGGAAACGTAGCGGCCCTTTGCGAAGAGGCAGGATTGGCGCCAGCACTCGACGTGATCCTTGATTCAGCCCTCGTCGGGGTGAGTAAACCGGACCCGGCGATCTTCCGAGCAGCCTTGGAGAGGTTGCAGCTGCCGCCGGAAGAGGTCGTTTGCGTTGGGGACTCTTTCGAGCGCGACATGATCCCTGCCCGAGAGCTAGGAATGAAGACGATCTGGCTGAAGGGGCCTCATCCGCGGATACCCGAAAATGCCGGACCTGTTAATGCTACTATCTCGAGCCTTTCTGAATTAGAGGTGCTGGTCTCATGAAAGCAGGAATCATTGCGGCAGGCCAGGGGGATCGCCTCATACAAGGAGGCATTCTCGTCCCCAAACCCTTAGTGACCATTGGCAGGGAGCCTCTTATCGCCAGGGCCATTCGCGCGGCGAACCATGTGGGCGTAACCTCCATTGCCTGCATCGTGAACGATTTGAACCCGGCAGTGGCCGAGTATCTTCGGTCCACTTCCTGGCCGGTCCCTTTAGAGCTCGTCGTTAAAGCCACCGCCAGCTCGATGGAGAGCCTCTTTTCACTGGCTCCCCTTCTAAGCAACGGACCTTTCCTTCTTTTTACCGTCGACGCCGTGTTTGAGTTCGGCGTGTTGAGGAGGTTTCTTACCAAAGCCCGCAGACGGGGCGGAGACGGGGTCTTGGCAGTGACCCGCTTTGTCGATGATGAGAAGCCGCTGTGGGTAAAATTGGATAAAGGCCAACGAATCGTCGCCCTGGGCGACGGAGCGCGACCCGGTCGATATATCACCGCAGGGTTTTATTATTTTAGACCGGAGATTTTTTCCCTGATCGAAGCCGCCCGGGCCAGGAGATTGAGTGCCCTCCGCCAGTTTCTGGGCCTCTTGTTGGAAAATCGTCTCAGTCTTTACGGCATTCCCGTCTCAAAGACAGTCGACGTGGACACCCGCGAAGATATCGAGAAGGCGAATAAGTATCTGGTGGAGGTGGGCGAAGGATGAGGGACATGACATTGCTCGGTGTCTATCGCGAGAGCATCTTTTCTCCGGGGAAGGTCCGGGAAGATGCTGCGATTCTTGACGCCACCTTGACAGAGTTGTCTCGAACGGGGTATAAGACCGCGGTGGCGGAGGCAAAAGACCTTGAGAGATTTTCCGGCCGAGCGGCCCTTATCCTTACCATGGCTCAGTCCCATCGAGCCCTCGACATTTTAGAGAGCTGGCAGAATCAAGGAAAGAGAGTCATCAATTCCGTTTCGTCAGTCCGCAACGCTTACCGCAAGCCACTGATCTCTCTCCTTGCGAAGGCCGGTCTTCCTCTCCCGTCCAGTCAAATCATTCACTTGGAGGAAGTGGAACGGCGAATCTCTTTTGGGATACCCAAGTCATACTGGCTGAAGCGAGGAGATGTTCATGCGACACGGACAGGAGATGTGGCCAAGGTCGCAACGGATGAAGAGTTGATCCAGGCGCTCCATCATTTCCGCCGTCAGAAGATTGCCGAGGTTCTTGTCCAGGAGCACGTGGACGGCGAGGTGATCAAGTTTTACGGGGTGGGTAAGGGGGAATATTTCAGGGCATTCCTGGCCTCGAACGGTGAAGAAGTCACTGCCCAGATGAAGTCTCTCTCCACGTTGGCCCGTCGATCTGCCGAGACGGTGGGACTTGAAATCTACGGCGGCGATTGCATCCTGACCGAGAAAGGAGAGATGGTATTGGTCGATCTGAACGATTGGCCCAGCTTTTCAAGATGTTGCCGCTCCGCTGCGGAAGGGATCGCTCAATATATTCACAAGTGTCTGCGAAGGAGGGTTCAATGCGTCGCCAAGCGGTAGTTGAAGAAGTCCATGGGATGATTTCATCACAAATCTGCCAAGAAGAACAACGATATATATCCCCCGGCCTTCAGGAAGTTGCGCTCCTCTCTCAATTGGTCATCCGAGAAGGGCGCGGTTGCTGGCTCACCGATATGGATGGGAGGCACTACCTGGACTTCATGGCCGGAGTGGCCGTGTGCAGTCTGGGACATTCCCATCCCAAATACATCAGAGCAGTTAAGGAGCAACTGGATAAGGTCACTGTCGGCAGCTTCACAACAGAAAACCGGTTGGCATTGCTGCGCCTGATTGCCTCTCTATCCCCCCAGGGTCTCGACAGAATTCAGCTTTATAGCGGGGGCGCCGAAGCCGTCGAGGCCGCCGTCCGTCTGGCCAAGTCCTACACCAAGAAATTTGAAGTCCTCAGCTTTTGGGGAGGCTTCCACGGGAAAACAGGGGGAGTCCTGGGTCTGATTGGCGATCCTTTTAAAAAGGATTGGGGCGTTCTTCACCCAGGTCTTCATTTGGCTCCTTATGCTGATTGTTATCGTTGTCCCTTCAAGATGGAATACCCTTCGTGCGGCCTCTATTGCCTTGAGTTTGTCCGGAAGGTGCTTGAGAATAACACGGCAGGGAGCCTTGCCGCGATCATTGTTGAACCGATGCAAGGGACTGCGGGCAATGTGATCCCCCCCCGGGAATTTCTTCCCGGCCTTCTTGAGATTGCCCATGAGAAGGAAGCCTTGCTTATTGCCGATGAGATGATTACCGGATTTGGCCGCACGGGAATAATGTTCGGCTCCAATCACACAGCGACCCTGCCCGATATCATGACGATCGGCAAGGGGATGGGAAATGGGTTTCCGATCAGCGGTCTTGTCGCCAGAGATGAAATTACGAGGAGTAAGCCTTTCTCAAAGCCCAGCTCATCTTCGAGTAGCTACGGGGGGAACCCTCTCGCAAGCACCGCTGCGTTGGCCACCATTCAAACGATTCTTGAGGAATCCCTGGTTGAAAACTCGCTGACTGTAGGGGAGTATCTCCTTCACGGACTTCAGCAGATGCAGGAGAAGTATGAATTTATCGGCGATGTCCGTGGCAGGGGCCTGCTGATCGGTGTCGAGCTGGTAAGGGACAGGAAGACCAAAGAGCCCCTTGAAAAGACCGTGACAAGGCAGATCTTTTTGGAAGCCCTCAAGAGGGGAATGGTGAGCATGTGTTACAAGCCGAATTTTCGCATCAACCCACCCTTAACCCTCCGTAAGGAAGACGCGGACATAGGGCTGGGAATCCTTGATGAGGTTTTCGCCTTTGTAGCGGAACACCTCCCTTATAAAAGGTAGGAGAACTATCGATGTCGGGAAGTCCTCTTCGAGGAGCGATTATTGGTTTTGGCAATGTCGCCAGGCATGCCCACCTGTCCGCTTGGAAAGAGAACGATCATTTCAAAATCGTCGGTGTCGTGGAGCCCGATCCTGAACGGGCG
>DASPPQ010000105.1:0-2710 GCA_035625415.1 Thermodesulfobacteriota bacterium | reverse complement strand
CCGATGAGATAGCTCTTCACGCAATGATGAGTTTAGCGCTCCTTTCGGAGCGTTAATTAGCAACCTACCGTTTTCCGCATGCAACTCTACACCGAGACTTCTAAGGCGCGACAGCAGATCAATAACAGTAAAATTGTCTTTTGCCATACAAATTTATCCTGACATCAGAATTTCTAAAGACTTATAAGACCTCAAACACCTCACTCCATAATATCTCTATCCATTCCCCCCTGGTTGCTGAAACCCCTGGCTTTGGCGAAACAGCAAAATAAATCCTTCTTTCCCTTGGAAATCCGATTATACTCAAATAAGTAATGTTCGAACCGTTTCTTGCAACTGAATTCAACATATTTATCGCCTTCTCAACATCGATCACGCTTTTCGACGCCTGAAATCGTTGCAACAATTTCAATAAGATTTCATACCGATTTTGACTGCTTCCAAATCCTTCAGATTTCTCGGGACGCCGTTTAATATAATGATTCGCACATAGAATTGATCCTCCCACGCAAGCTCTTTCCATAATGAGCTGTAATCTCTATCTTCTGGCGCGCCTGGATCTTCTTTGTCTCGGTAGCAGAGCCATCAAGTTTAACCCTGTTGTTCCGTCCACATGCGACGAACAACAAACAAATTATTGGAATGAGAAAAGGAATCCAGCTAATCTTTAAGCGGTTTAATAAAACCTTTTCTCCCCCATATCACTGAACCTAATCGACGGGTACCGCTCAAACCTGCTTCAGCTTTTGTGAAGGGGTATCCGGCTCCTACCTTCCTAAAATAAAGGAGCGGCCCTCCTTATGCGTGGACGCCATTCAACACCTACATCTCAATAATCTCCCGTTCTTCGGGCGGCAAAGTGCCGAAAGTCTGTTTGCCCGTCCAAAGAAGCGTATCAACCAGATCAGCTAATGAAGCTATAGTTGTGACTTCGAAAAGTTTTCGCAACGCCAACTGGATTCCAAACAATTGATTAATTCTCGACATTACCCGTGTCGCTAGTAGTGAGTGTCCACCCAGCTCAAAAAAGTCATGGTGGACTCCAACCTTATCCCGATTCAATACCTCTTGCCAAATAGCCCCAAGTTTCTTTTCGGTTTCCGATCGGGGCGCCACATAACTCACTTCAAGTTCAGAGTCAAGGCTGTCCGGCGTGGGCAAAGCCCGACGGTCTATCTTCCCGTTAGGCGTCAGAGGTAATTTATCCATGAGCAGAAATGTCGAAGGTACCATATATTCCGGAAGTTTTTTCTTTAGAAAACTGCGTAGATCATTCATCGATGGCGCGGATTGGGAATCCTTAACAACCACATAGCCAACCAAGCGCTTATTACCTAAGGCATCATCCAACGCTGCAACGGCAATCTGCTCGACTCCCGGGTGCTGTCCCAACACAGATTCGATTTCTCCCGTCTCCACCCGAAACCCGCGGATTTTCACTTGGAAATCCACACGACCCAAAAGTTCTATGTTTGCATCGGGAAGATACCGGGCCAAGTCACCGGTTTTGTAGAGACGTTGTTTAGGCCGGTCGCCAAACGGGTTTGTTATGAATTTCTCAGCGGTTAACTCGGGACGGTTCAAGTATCCCCGTGCCAGGCCCACTCCCCCTATATGCAACTCTCCAGGAACTCCGATAGGCGTCGGTTGCAAGTTAGAATCCAAAACATAGAGTTCGATATTTGCAAAGGGCCGCCCGATGGGCACCAGTACATCACAAGAAAAATCTTTGGACGTACCCTCGAAATAGGTACTGTCAATGGTGGCTTCAGTCACACCATACGAGTTGATCAGCCTAGTGTTCGGTCCGCATACCTCTTTGAACCGTCGATATTCATCCATGTTCCAGCTATCAGAACCGCAAACCAGGATCTTAAGGAAATCCAGCTTTGATCCGTCCTTGTGAAGATAGCTCACCAGTTCTCGCAAAACAGCAGGAACGAACTCTGCAAAATCGACCTTTTCTCTCCGCATCAAACGATAAAGATTCGGCGGATCCATCAAATATTCTCTCGGGCACAAAACCAGTTTACCCCCGGAACACAGTGCACGTACAAGATCCCCTGTAAAAACGTCAAAAGAAAAACTTGCCATCTGAAGATGGGACTTTAGGGTATGGAGTTGGTACGTTTCATCCCAGAAGAGGTAGGCATTGGCCAGGCTCCGATGCTCGACCATGACCCCTTTTGCCTGACCGGTTGAACCTGACGTATAGATAGCGTAAACAAGGTTATTGGGGGTTGCAACCGGAAGTGGATTTCCATTGTCTTCTCGGTTAATCGTATCTTGGACTGAGTCCAAACAAACTACCTGTGCCCGGCAGGGCGACAGGTTTTTCGCTAAGAACCCATGTGTCAGGACCACCTGTGCGCCAGAATCATCAAGCATGAAGGCCAAACGTTCCTGGGGATACATAGGATCCAGGGGAAGATAAGCTCCACCTGCCTTGAGAACTCCCAATAAAGCTACAATAAGCCCTAACGACCGCTCCATGTAGATGCCCACTAATGTTTCCTGGTTCACCCCATTTTTCTTCAGAAAGTGAGCCAGTCGGTTGGCTTGTTCGTTGAGCTCCCGATAAGTGATTTCTTCCCCATCAAAGACGACGGCAACGGTATTTGGTAATCGTTCGGCCTCGAACTCAAATATTTGATGAACACAAAAACTACTTTTAGATCGAGCGCCAACGTAATCCGATTTCGTCTGACTC
>DASPPQ010000104.1:0-6128 GCA_035625415.1 Thermodesulfobacteriota bacterium | reverse complement strand
AGAATATCAGCGTATGAAAAGGAGAAAGAGAGGGGCTCTCTCTTAAAGCGGACCAGGACCCAGTTTGATATTTTTTGGAGGACTCGCGGATGAAGAGAAGCGAAGCCTAAGAGCAGGAGAGGGAGTACCCACCCCCATTGTCTCCAGGAGTAATACGACCATTTCTCTTTGTGGAAAATGAGGACAGCCAAAAAGATAAAGCAGGCTGCTCCGATGACCGTCGCCGTTTCAAAGTAGAGCGCTATTGAAATCGCCTTTCTCGATCTTCCCTTAGATTCGTAAAAATAGAAACGACTGAGAAGAAGCCAGACTTTCCCCGGTAGATATTTGCCCAGCTGCGAATAGAACCAACTCTTCAATGTATCCGAGATCGAGAGAGCGATCCCTAATTTCACGGTGATGAGATACCACGCCCAAATTTGAATGAAATAGCTGAACGCAAAAATCAGAGTGGATAAGATGAGGGGGTATGCTTCAAAGGTGAAAGAGGTACCCTTCACCTGATTCCAATGGTCCCATACCATCTTCCCCAAAAAAACGAAAATGGCAGCGACGATCATCCACCTAACCATTTGTTTATAGCCGAATCTCTCCATCACTTTTTGGTCAATACCCATATATAAGTTGGAATCCAAGGATATAAGTAAGGGGCCAATAAACGAATACATTGGTATAAGAATGATTTCGGATTAAAAAGGTCCGTTGCAAAAAACTTTCGTGGGTCTTGAATAATGGGAAGCGTATAATCATAAACTCGAAATCTCTTAACTAACTTTCTCAGCCCTCCTAAGTGCAGGTGCTCTTCGTAATAAAGACTGCCTTTCCCAGTAATCCTTAAATAACGATGGGCGATGGGTTTGGGCAACCAGGACAGAAAAGGAAGACCGTAATGCCCTTCGATGACCATAAATTTATTCCCCGCAGAAAAATAGCAGAACCCATCTTCCTTTAACACTCTGTAAATTTCATTTATCATTTGTTGTGCCTCTGGCACATGCTCATAGACGTGATTGCATACGATAGCGTCTAATGAATTGTCATGGAATGGAAGGACCATGGAATCAGCTATTAAAAAGTGAACGCAGGCCGATGAAGAGTGTTTTTGGGCATACTCAATAGCTTCTTGATCAATATCCATGCCAATTGACACTCGGAAATGATTTCCGAGTAGGGAGGTGATTATTCCGCTGGAACATCCTATATCGAGGCAATTCAAGGATTGTGTCCAGGGATGAAAATCTTGGAGAACACTTATGATTTTTTCGAATTTCTGGGTCCGGCCCTCAATATCTTTTAAAACAGAATCCCCTCGGGATAAATGGAGTTGATATCCTCTCTTCTCGGTCATGGTCTTTTTATCAAGAACAAATAGTCTCTATAGTAAGATATGCGTTTGTCTATTTGTCTATTTTTCGTTAATTCCCAAAAAGCGATTTGAGGAAACCACCTCTTTGGAATCAATCCATACCGAATGAGATAGAGCATCCACCAACGGCCATTTCGAATGGGATAATACTGGAGACACTCCAAATTCGATTCTTTAAAAACCTGAAGATACTCCTCCACTTTAGGCCGTTCCACCTTTGGATTGTCCGATGCCTGCTCAATAAGGTAAAGCTTTCCATCTTCTCTTAGACACTGGGCCAATTCGGAAACGGTCTTTTTCAACTTCTCGCCTTCCACATATTGCAAAACCCATACGGAAAGGATGATATCAAATGGATACGGAACCACCGGAAAATGGATCCCATCATAAGCCATGAATTCCACATTCTTGGGTGCGCGATGTCTCTCAGCCAGATCAATCATCTCGGGAGTGACTTCCAAGCCTACCACTCGCTTCACTTTTGGTGCAATCCAGTAGGCAATCCTCCAGCTCCCGCATCCGAAGTCCAGAACAACTTCACTTCCCTTTAACGCCATCACTTCCTCTAAGGCCATTTTCTGCAGAAGGTCAATATAGTATTTTTGCGACCTTTCCTGTCTCCAGGATCAATTCCTGAAGCCCAGAATCCTCTCTTGGCCCTTTTATTGCAATCTCCATTCTCGATCAAGTTTATCCCTTTACTTTCGAATTACTTTTATTAACGGATTACCCGTATGCGAACCTCCTAGCGTTTCACTCCATCCCAGAATTTTGCATCGTATCGGATGATGATCTTTTACACAAGTAAAAATATCCGGCGACTGACTACCCCACTTCTCTTTAAATCGGAGCAGGGAAAAGTCTTCGGGGTCCGACCCCGCGGCATCCACAAGTGATGTGTTATAAAAACAGCGACCACAACCAGGAAAAGAACCACCGGAAGCCTCTTGTGCCGCAGCAATGGTCTCCCAGCGGAGTCGGTCCTCTGATGATCCTTTGAAAGTCTATAAACCAAGCGCTCGTAAACCTTCTTTGACGCATCTTGAAACCATCTGCACCTCGTCCAAGGTTATGGTGGGACCGAGTGGAAGTGTGACGACTTCGTCGGCCGCCTCGGTCGCATAAGGGTAGCAGCCCCGGCTCAACCCGACGGGAAGCGGAAAAAGGATGCTCGTATCGATACCGAAGTCCCTCAAGTATCCACACATTTTGTCACGTACAGCAGACGAAAGCCGAATGGGAAAATGACTTTGCGGCAGGGCTTTGCTCTCGGGGCCGCGCACGATGCCGGATTCCACCAGACTCTTGTAATAGATCTCTGCTTGGCGGTGTCGAAGGGCGGCATTTTGCACTGCGTGATGCAGATTGTGTAGGGCAAGTCTTCGATTCAGAGCGGTCATCGGCCTGGTCCATTGTGCGGGCAATGCGCGTCCCTGCTGGCCCGTAGCGAATTGCAGGGTACTTCCACGTGTTCTGGAAGTCTGACCCTGCTCATTTTGCGAGGACGTAACAATCTTGTACAAGCGATAAAGATGACGTTCATGAGACACCCCGTAAACTTGCCGCTGATTCATCGCGACTCGAAGCAGAGTCGAATAGTTACGGCGAAATCGAAGACCAAATGATTCCGGGGTACTCCATCGGTCCCGTATCTCGCGGACCCTACCCGCAAGCTCGACATCGCAGAAGCACGCGATACCTCCCCAACCTGCATACATGGGCTTGCCCCACCCGAAGCTGAACAGGGCAACGTCCTTGGCCTCCAGTTGCTGCATCCTTTCCAGAGCAGGAATACTCATAGCCATGTCTAGGATCCGCACCCGCGGCCCTTTTCTGTAACCGTTCTGCAGCATTTCTTGGCCGTAAGGGATGCCGTAGACTTCACTCAGCACGAGCGCACAGCCAGGCTCGACGGCGGCGGAGATGCCCTCGGGGGACATCAGGAAAGAGCCGGGGGCTAAATCGACGAGTCGAGTGGAAGCTCGGCTTAGGACAAAGGCATCGTGCACGGCGTCACACGTGTAAGCGGGACCTGCCACGATCATGTTGGGTTCACTCGTCGCCTGAATCGCCATATGGATTCCCGCGCGCACGCTGGGGAGCAAGATGACCGTGGGAACGCCGAGCGTGTCTGCATAGGCTTTCTCGAGATCCGTTGAATGCATGGTCGGCGCAGGCGACACCAATGACGAGAGGATTTTCCAGACGTCAAACGGCAGACTGTGACGTGGAATCATGGTGCTCGCTTTCTGGCCAGAAATACGCAGCCCGGAGCCACGTAGCAGCCAGCGATCCGCCAGACAAAGTGCCCCATGGTGTAGGCAGTCTTCACCTTGAGACTATTGTAATGGCTGGGCATTGCGTCCCGTAGGGACGTGTAGATGATTTTGAATCCCTCCTGCCGCACAATACGCAGAAGGGACTGAACTGGGATCGAGACGCGGTGGTCGTACACAGCTCTTTCACACAGGCGCTGGCCCACAGTGGGAAAGCACCTGCGAAGCCAAAGCCCGATTCTTACCGCCCACGATGTATCAACTACTCGCATCACAAGGAGCCCTTTCGGACGGAGCCGGGATTGGAGGGCGCGCAGTTCCTTCCTTTGGCTAGGCCAGTAATAGTTGCAGTCGAGAACGGAGATAATCCCTTGTGAGCCTTCGGGAATATCCAGCTCCCCGACAGACTTGACACAGTTACATGCGATGCCCTGGGTACGCACGTACTCCACGGCCTCCGGTACGATATCGATTCCACGCACCCGGTATCCTTCCCTTTGAGCTCGTTGAAGAAAGCCGCCGTAGGAACAGCCGACGTCCAAGAGCGTGTCTCCTGGCGGCGCGTAAGTGCGGAGCACGCGGAGGATGGCCTCGAACATGAGCCCCTTATATTCGTTCAGGGCGTCATTACTTTCGACCTTGCCCCATGGCCGTGTTCGAGTATGTTGGACTTCCTGTTCCAGATCATACGGCTCGGCCGCAAAAAAGGACTGGCATCCGGGACACCTTGCCCACGCCTGGTTTCCTCTAGGAGTACTCAGAACCATTGTGACCAGAGACCGGGCATCCAGTTCGATCTCGCAAACAGGGCAGAGATCGTGGTTTATGGGAGTAATGTTCAATGCAGACGTCATTGTTTCGGTGCTCTTCAGCCAAGCGATGGAGCGCAGACGACGCGCGGCGCGAGGAGACCTTTTTCCTTGCGAGGTAGGCCCTCCATCTGCCAAGCAGATCTCCAGAATCAAATGTCAAACAAGAAAGACCACAAGATATAGGACGTTTTCTTAGGCGGTCCGGAAGACCGTGTAACCTTATCTTATGGATTACTTCTTATGACCTCTTCTGTCTGCAAGATCAATAGCTGAATCCCAAAAGATCCTTTCTTGGCCCTTTTCCCCTAATCAACATTCTTAATTAAGTTTATCCCTTCACTTCCGCATTAATTTTAACAACCAATTCCCTATTTGCGAACTTCCGAGTTTTTTACCCCACTCCCAAACCCTGCATCGAAAGGGATGATAGTCTTTGACATAGGTATAAAGATCCGCAGATTGACCTCCCCATTTCTCTTTAAATCGGAGCAACGAAAGGTCTCCGGGATCTGATCCCATAAAATCGAAGAATGAGTTACCCTTTGCAACGGCCTCCTCTAAAGCAGAATGGATCAACAGTTCATTTGGGCAAAACTTCAAAAATTCATATTTGGACCCGTTATGGAAATAGTGGGTTGAGGTGAGTGATTTAATGAAGGCCGCTCCAGCGATAGCCTCGTGTTCCAACTCGGCAAACAGAAAAGCACCCAATCCCCTCTCCACCATCTCTTCGTAAATAGCCTCAAACCACTGGAATGGATACTTGGCCATAGCCCTATTCCGTTCCATGGAGGATAGATAAAGTTTATAAAATATATTGACACCTTCTATCGAACCTCCTGTGCGAATTGTGATCCCGCTCCTTTGGGCTTTTCTAACATCTCTACGAATATTTTTTCTGTAACCTTCCCAAATCTTCTCTTTGCCATACCCTCTCAAATCTAATAGAGTGCATTTGGCAGAGATTGGCTTAAAAGACTCCGGTGGATAGGATTCGGAAAAAGGTGATTCGGTCAAACGGACTTGATCGATTCCTTTCCCCCTAAACTCCTTTTCCAAGAGTTGCAAAAAAGCCGAATAATAAGAGCTTTCCCCGATCATGTTTCCATACGGGATCGAGGCATATAGAATTTTGAAAATTTTAAAGTTTAACAATATTCCGGGTAACCCGGCAACGATTTCTTCTCCATCCTTCAGATAAAAATAAAGGGGTTGTCCCCCCAACCCCCTTTTGAGCACCCGGCTCCAGACCGACTGATAAAAGATAAGATCGGTATATCGGGAGGCAAATTCATCCCACTCTTTTCCAGGTGATTCAAAAACGCCTAACTCCATAATTGTTTCGCCCTACCCGCGCCGTCCCTTGGGATAAAGTGATTGGAACCTCCCGCGAGGTGTCATTTCTTCTGGTTATTCGTCCGGATCCTATTGAGAAAAGAGGCTCCTCTCATTATCTGTTTTCAATCATTTCTAAAAACTTATCTACACTCCTTTGAATGTGAAAAAGGGCATAAAGTTTCTGCCGGCCTCCATTAAATTCATCGTTTCTCCTCTCTAATTGACTCAAGATAGCCTTCTTGAAAGCCTCCGGAGACAATTTATCGACAACGACTCCTGCTTGATAAGACCTGACGAGCGGCCCCATATCTCCCACATCGCTCACAATCAGGCGGG
>DASPPQ010000103.1:0-7001 GCA_035625415.1 Thermodesulfobacteriota bacterium | reverse complement strand
GATGAGCTGATAAAAGCCATCAGAAAGATAATAAAAGGCGGCAAGTACGTTAGTCCCGCTCTTGCTGAGAAGCTGGTTCTTATAATGCAAGCCGAAGCGCCCTCGCATGACAGTCTGTCTGATCGCGAATACCAGGTGATGCTCAAGATCGCGTCAGGGAAAACGTTGTCGCAGATCGCAGGAGAGATGTTTCTCAGCATTAAGACCATCAGTACGTACAGGGAACGTATTTTGGAAAAGATGAAGATGAAAAACAACGCCGAACTCACCTACTATGCGATAAAGCACCATTTAGTCGAGTAACGTCCCGTTTCCATCCACGGTATATAGGAAAAATTCCCACAACTCAACTCCCGAAACTCCTACGAAAAAATCAGACAGACTCCGATTCCCTTGTCGCGCGACCGATTCTATTCTTAGCGACAGAGTTCTATACAGAATCAAGATGAAAAGGGGGTAATTATGCAACCTGAGACAGTTGTACCTATGTTTGCGTGGTATGTTTGGGGGGCGTTAATCATGGGGACATTTCTTATGACCTTGATCGGAACTTGGCTCATAGTAAGGAGGTGGGAAGAATGAATTCACAGTATCTGCAGATTCCACAACCAACGACTGGGATGATTATTGGTTCAATCATAGGAGTCATTGTTCTCCTTTGCGTGGCTGTTTTTCTCGGCGTCATGGGAAAGAGAAAATGGAAGTCGTTCGAAGAGTATCTCGTTGGTAAAAGAGATATTGGTCCATGGGTTACAGGTCTCGCCCTGACAGGGTCCTACATCTCCGGGTGGGCTTTTTGTGGAAGTACAGCTGTTGTCTATCGGGTGGGTTTTTCAGGGATGTGGTTTGCAGGAATATGGACCCTTGTCGGCATCATCCCCTGCGTCTGGCTTGCAGCCACAAAGACCAGAGAATTCGCTGCAAAACTTGGTGCCGCAACAATCCCTGAGACGATTGGGAGACGGTTTGAGTCAAAGGGGCTTCAAACAATAATTGCTGCGAGCATGCTCTTTTTCCTTTTCATCTATTCCGTGGGCCAGCTCAAGGCAGCCGGTGCGGTTTGGTATGCTGTTACAGGACTCCCCCCATTCTGGTGTCTTTTAATCTCCATTATTATCGCATGGCTCTTCCTCGTGCTCGGGGGATTCGTGGGAACTCAATGGTTTATTGCAGTCAAGGGGGCATTCTTAGGATTTGTCGGTGCGCTGATCGGCGTATGGGCACTTATATACGTCGGTGGCTTTACCGAAGTATCAAAGCAACTGATGGCACAGAGTCCAAAGCTTATGGGGCTTATTGACCCAACCCTTCCCAAGATAGGTATGACACAACTCTTTTCAAGCTATGTAGGTATCTTGGCAACGCCAGTCATCTTCTTTACGATGTCGGTTGGATTTCCCCACAACGTCAGCAGGTTTCTCGGTATGAAAAAGTTGTCAAAAAGGGAATTCATATTGTTGTGCTTCGTGGTTTGGCTGACTGCCGGGATACCTGTCATGCTCGACTGTTCGAGTAATGGGCTTATCTCAAGGGTGATTTTCGGTTCAAACCTCCTTGCGAATAAACAGTGGGGAGCAGACCTGGCTGCACCGATGCTCGCCTGGTCCATAGGCGGGTCAGGACTTTTAGCCACGTATCTCACAGGTCTGATTGGGGCTGCGTTGGGGACGCTTTCGGCAATGGTTTTCATTATGAGTGCCAACGTAACAAAGGATATTATCAAATTATGGGCACCGAAGACATCCGATAAGTCCATGCTATATCTCGGATACGTCCTGATTGCCATTTTCCTCTTCCTCCCCTTTTTCTGGACCCTCGAGAGACCGCCTGAGCTTCTTGCGATATTCATGGGTCTTGCCGCCATGGGCCTTGGCGCTATTTTCTTCTTTGTAACCGCCATTTCCTACTACTGGAAAGGTGCAACAAAGTGGGGCGCTGTTTGTACTGTAATTTTTGGAACAATTGCGACCTTGTGGGGTGGCTGGGCGGTTCTTTCGAGGAAACCCCCTCTATTAGGTATGGGCACGATGGAATGGATACTGGTGGGTGGTTGTGCGTTCCTTTATTTTGTTATCAGTTTCCTCACAAAGCCACCGTCTGCGAAAACCATTGACCTTCTTTTTCCTGCAAAGAAATAGAGAAGGTACATTCTTCGAGACCTATGGTCGTCTCAGTTGGAAAAGGAAAGACTTTAAGGTGTTTTCCCTTTATCCTTAAACTGAGATGACCTGAATTCCTGAGAAAGGGATATTGAGAGGGAGAAAAAACGGACATGCTAATGAGAAGATGGAGAACACTTCAGGGTGAGAAAAATAATTTAGTAAAGGACCTAAAAGAAACCACTCTTTCCTTCGAGAAACTGGGGGAAAGGTATGGAGTGTCGAGGCAGGCAATTCACTGCTTTTGCAGGACGCAAGGGATAGAGAGACCATTGAAACACAGAGGGCATCAGACTGGGGAATGCCATCTGTGTCACAATCTGATCGAGATAAGCAAGAGACCTCCAAGCGAGTTTATTTCTGTTCACACAATCGTAAAAGAAACGGGAGAGTCGAAGGGAAAATACCTTTACCATCTCCGAAGCCTCAGAGATAAAGGATTGGTTGATGAGAAGTTTGGGAGACCCCCCTCCAAAAATCGAATAACAAACGAAGTTTTAAAAGAAATCTTTCCCAAAAAATTGAGTAGATTCCAATCCTCAGGACAAGTCTATGCACAATTGAAGAAGATGATCCTCTTTGGCAAATTGAAGAAAGGAAAAAAGTTGGCGAAAGGGGAAATCGCCCACGCGTTCAATGTCAGCAGCACTTCCGTGGCCACAGCATACTCCCGACTGGAGAAAGATGGTCTGATAATTATTGGAGGCAGAGGAGTATCTTTTGTAAACAACGTCTTGAAGAACCCTGATAAGAAACTTACTCTTGAGAAAAATATGCAACATAGAGAGATAATGGAGCCAATATCTGAACCAATCGTGAAAAAAACCTGGCAGGAAGCGAGGATTTGATGAAGTTGTTCGATTTGCTGGAGCAGGGAAGGATTAAGCCGATCATCGGAGCCTGTATGCCACTAACTGAGGTAAGACATGGCCATGAACTCATTGAACGGGCGGAGGTACAGGACAAGATTGTGCTGACCGTGAAGGAAACACCCGCCTAACAAGAAAATCAAGCGGATTGCTTACAGCACCCGCTGATTTTAGTCGTTATCCACTCTTTCAGTCAGTAATCTTCAATCGATCAAATATGGGGTAGCTGAGCATTTGTAGGATAATCAACAATTCCCTGAGGTAAGAAAGCACAGCCCAGTTCAACCCCATTGGTGTGGGATGGGATGGAGATGTACTATATCAAACCTAAACGGGCACGAAAGTAGAACGGGAGATTAGAACCCTTTATTCGTACGGAAGGACCCTTCGAGTGCAATTCGGACAAGCTGGCTACGCGTTCGCACGCCAGTTTTATCAAATAATTGCTTGAGCGTTGCCTTCACTGAACTTTCCGACACACCTACTTTTGCAGCGATCTCTTTGTTTGCAAGTCCTTCGAACACGCCTCGGAGCACTTGATCTTCCCGCTCTGTAAGAGTTCGTGGGAGGCTATGTTGGCCGGCCTGCAGGAACCGGTCAGCCATTTGTTGAATGACTTTTTGGTCGACCCATGTCTCTCCATTTGCGACTAAGCGAATAGCGTTTGCCAGGGTGCTCGGAGAACTATGCTTGAGGACAATGCCTGATGCGCCCAGCTTCAATGCAACTGAAGATTCCGTTGCGTTCATGCCGGCAGTGACCATGAGTATCTTGCCCATATATCCGGATCGACGCGCCGACGATATGAAGTGGTTTCCCTGCTGATTCCCCAGGTCAAAATCCAGAAGCACGACATCGACTTCAGAACGACTGAGTAACTGGAGAGCCTCTGCTGAAGTGCTGCATTGGGCAACCATCTCGAAGTCAGGCTCCGATGCCAATAGTCGTGCCAAACCTTCTCGAAAGAGGGGATGATCGTCCACCAATAAGAGTCGTATTCGCTGCATCCTAGCCCGCTCACCCGTGATCTACTTCAGCGATACCAGCAGCTATGACCAGTTCAATTACGAAACAACACCCCGGCGCTTCGGGATCGTACCGAAGGTCGCCTCTGAACGACCGCATGAAAGCGCGAGAAAGAAACAATCCTAGCCCCGTATTCTCGGCACCTCTCTGTAATGGCCGAAACAGCTGTTCGGCCGAAGCGATACCTGGCCCACTGTCAGTAACCCTAATAGACACGATCCCATGTTCAATGGTAACTGAGACATCGATTCTCCTGAGGCCTACGGTTTCCAGTGCCCGCCGGCTATTTTTTGTAAGGTTAAGAAGGACCTGCAACAAGCCATGACGATCAGCCCAGACATAAGGGAGCTTTTCAGGGATGTTCCAGTTCATCGTGATATCCAATTCCGCGCAATAGGGTTCCAGTACAATGCGCGCCTCGTCGAGAATCTCGTTAAGATCTACAATTTTAGCCTCCAAACCGCCAGTGCTCTGTCGCAACTCCAGAGACGCGATTTTGTTCAGAGCTTCGACCAGGGAGCCGAGAGCTTCGAAATCCTGATTCTTCGCGAGTCCCCCGTTTCGCCCAAGATTTTCATAAATGACAGCAATAGCGCTGCACACATTTCTCACTTCATGAGAAACGGCTCCCACAAGGACCCGCGATCCCGCCAGGAGTTGCTCAAGACCGTATTCGGCGCGATCCCGTAAATCCTCGGAGGCGTCTACCACCAGAGCAGCTAGACGGGGCCCCATAGCTGTTCTGTAAGTGGAAAAGAAAACATTAGCCAGGAAGATCTCCTCATTATCTCGTTTCCCACGGCACTGCATTTCGGTTCGAAAGGTTTGACTCGTGTCCTCCGTAGAAGGCACGCGGCCGAGCGCTGGGACATAGCGTGAAATATTCCTTCCGACCAACTCTCCCACTCCTACTCGAAAAAGGTGGTGTGCCGTGGGATTTGCGATAAGAATCTCTCCTCTTGCGTTCATGACAAGAATCGCAACTGGGCTGCTCTGGATTACAAATTCCAATTGCTCTTCCGCCTCACGCCGGGCGGCCGCCTCCTTTTCGATTCTCTGATGATTCTCCCGCTCCCGCTCGCGGTTTACAGTTATCTCACGGGAATATAATCCCATTCCGGTTAGCGCACCGAAAAGCAAAACGCCCTGCGGCAACGTTGTGATTAGTGCAAACGGGAATGGGTCGAACAGGTCGGCAAGAACCGTACAAAAGATTGCGGCTAGGGTGATTTGCCAGCGTGGAAGAACGGTCCCGGCCAGCAGCATAGGGAATATGTAGAGAGTACCGAAGTAGATGTTGCCAAGGACCCACCAATCGACTAGAGCAATAACTGCGGTGAGAATGCCAGCGCATGTGAGTACTGCGCGAGGAGTTCCCCGCAAACGGCGCAGAAGAAGTTTCATGACCCTCTCTGGACAATCATAGGCAGACAATAGGAAAGAACGCCTGGCACTTACGATATATCAATCCTGGTGAACGAATTCAATCGTCCGAGTCTCTCTTTATTATATACGAACATTCCAGTGGGAGTACAATGGGGATAGCCAAAAGATAGGGTCCGTATGCCCAAAAGATAGGTTTACTTAATCGTAGTGATCGATTTATGATTTTGGTGTTACCCGGGGTTGCGATTCCGCATATTCACGGGTCCAGATGGTTTTGAAAGATAGTGGGAAGAGAGAGCAAACATAATCAGGGATGTGAGATGACACGTCTGGGGTGGCGTCTGTTTACAGGGTTTGTAGTCGTAAGCTGCCTAACCAAAGGGTCGTTTGCTCAAAAGGCTTTAAAATCCGGTGGGATCCGAGAGAAATTTGAGAAAAACAATCGACTTTGCTGACAGCACGGATCTGCGCCAATAAGTTCCGGGCACGACGGATATGATAGCTTGCTAACGTTCTAACCCAAAATTAGAGAGTGGTTCGACCGCCTAAGTTTTGAGAGCCTTTCGAAGGCCAGTTCTCGAATAAGTCCGAGCACTGGCCTTTTTCTTAGGGCCGATTTCAAAAGCTATCAACCCGGGACGGCCGGAGCAGAAATTGAAGGAGAAGGGTAAGATGGAGGAAATTCGGTGCAAAAAGTGTCGAAGATTGTTAATGAAAGTTGTTAATAATTTTGTTGGTTGCGGTATCTACATAAAATGTCCCAAATGTCACTATTACCAGCATTTTGGTTCTGTCTCGGAGACAGAGGAGGAGAAAAACTTTGCGAAAGAAAACCCAAGAAGAATATGATAGCTTGCTAACTAGCGCTCTAACCCAAAATTAGAGAGCGGTTCGACCGCCTAACTTTTGAGAACCTTTCGAAGGCCAATGCTCGAATTTCTTCGGGAATTGGCCTTTTTTTAGTCTGCAGCATGCAGGAAGTGACTGGAATCCAATTGGGGCAACAGGCGGTCGCAAATGCCCTGGTGGTGCTCCAATTCACTACGAAACAGTAACAAGTCCTCAACTAACAATGAACTAAAGGGGAGCAGGAGGAAATAAAAAAAATGATTCGCGCTGTTGTGGATTTCGCTTTGAGCCACCGCTGGTTCATGCTGGCCTTCGGGATCTTTCTGTTTGGCATGGGCATCATTCAGTTCCATCATCTTTCGATCGAGGCCTATCCCGACGTCGCCAATAACTATGCCTGGATCATCACACAGTGGCCGGGCCGAGCCGCAGAGGAAGTCGAGCAGCAAGTCACCATCCCTATTGAAAACGTGATGAGCGGAATCCCCTACCGCACCTACTTGCGATCGGTGTCAATTGCCGGGCTGTCCGTTGTGATTATCTGGTTTGATGATAACTCGGACAATTTCCAGAACCGCCAGCGGGTCCTGGAGCGACTGACCATGGTGAATCTTCCGTCGGGTCTGTCCCCCGGCATCGGCCCCGACTTCAGTCCGGTCGGTCAGATCTACTTCTTTACGCTGCGAAGCACAAACCCCCAATATGACCCAAC
>DASPPQ010000102.1:0-24487 GCA_035625415.1 Thermodesulfobacteriota bacterium | reverse complement strand
GTCTACACTATTCACTGAATGGTTTTCGGGTCTATCTGGTTTATCTGGTCTGTTTGGTTGGGTTAATGGGTTACTGAGTTATTGGGTCAATAGTCATTGGGTAATTGGGAGCTATTACGTTTCTACAGGCGACCATAAGGTTAAATCATTTACCACTTGAAAATCAATATCGCTTGAGGCCATGTGAACGATATGTTTCCTTTCCATCACAGCAAGATGCGCGGCATCTGCGGCGATCAGTCCGTATAGCTTTGCCTTCTGTATTGCTGCGGCCATGTCTTTATCACTCAGGTCGAGAACGGTCAGCCCAAACTTTTTGAGCATATCAAGATATCCCCTGTATTCGATGACGGGCTCAAAAACCCTTCCTTTGGTCTTGGTATCCTTTAACAGAGCTTTTACGCCTTGCAGCGTTAGCTTCTCAAGAAAGTTAGATGCGGACTGCATGATCAGCTTAAACGTAATCTCTTCTATCACTAAGGCCGATGTGTAAGCCCTCAGATTGGAAGATTCTATCACCTTTAGAAACTCCACGGAGGTCGGATTCATGTCGAAGGCATGATGTAGAAAGATATTCGCATCTACAAAAATGGCCTCTTTGCCCTTAAAGTCTTTAAGATTTTTCCGCATAAAGCTTTTCCAATTGCTCTAAGGATAACTTGCCTTTAACGTGCCCTTTAAAGCTTTCCGTATAACTTTTCTTAAAAGGCAGAATCACGATCCCTTTCCCAGACACCTTTACCTCCACCTTATCGCCGGGGGAAAGCTTGACGAGATCCCTGGCCTTCTTCGGAATAACGATTTGTCCTTTTTCCAATACCTTGGCTACAAGCATAAGAGAACCTCCTTTTACTCCAACTCAATTTTATGTATAACTGTTTTTTGGTAATACTCTAATTAGCTTAGTACCATATATTAAGTCATCTGTCAAACTAATCCAACCATGGCTTATGTCAAGCTCCTTGTGTAAAAAGGAAAGAGGGGTCCTCTTGGCCTTTAGTGGTGTAACCATCGGGTGTTATCAGGTCTACACTACTCACTGACTTGTTTATCTGGTCTATCTCGTTTATTTAGTCTTTTTAGTTTATCTGGTCATTCTCGTCTCTTCCGTTCTCTTAGGGATATCCGTCATAAATTAAACATCAGCGGCTTAAGCTTCGTAGACTTCTTCGTTGGCAATTCTTTTTGCCGCGTACAAGAGAGCGGCTCGTATGTCGTCTCCTTTAAGAAAGGGATAATCTTTTTTTAAGACCATCTAGGTAGCACCATAAGCGATTTTTTCAACGATGATCTCGACGGGCAGACGAGTTCCTTTTAATTCCTTTTATCACCGGCTTGCCAAGCACGGTTTTAGGGTCAACCGTGATCTTTTTCAGCAGGGTTTTCTCTGTCATCTTTTGTCTCCTATAGGAATAATTCGAATTTTAGCCTCCTTAATAACGATGTAATGATTCAAAATCTTATCCCGATACCCCATTAGAAGTTTTTTCATCAATTTGATTTTTTCTTGGGATTTTTGGCCCTTGGCCCGAAACAAAATCGTTCCGACGCTCAGTTTTCTCTGTAGAAAGATGTAATATGCGAATGCGGTGATGCGATGAACCGGGGTTATGTGTGGACGTTATTCTTGTTAAAAGCGATTCCAATTATCTCGCTTTAATGGCTTGTAAAATCTCTTGTTTGAATGCCTCAAAATCATTCAAATTATTTTGCAGCACTTCATAGACAATCACGTCGTCAACCTGTCCATATTCATGAACCAGGATATTTCGAAAACCCTTCATTTTTTGCAAGGATTGTTTCCTTGGCGAAGTGATGATCCCCGCTTGTTCTAATTTCTCAAACAGATCATCTTCTTCAGCTGGCAACCCCAACCGCAAGCCGATTACCATTAAACCGCAGATGTCAATAACACATTCGATGGAGACCTGAAGTAGGCGTTCACACGCACGCCTCTTTTCAATCTTTTTGTATTCCCCAAAGCTTGCAGGCAGGATCTCCCGAAGCTCCTTTAGATACCCGTCAAGAACATCGATTTTTGCCAGGATACGCTCACGATCCAGCACGCTGTATCTCCTCTAAGTAGCTCAAATAGATGGGTCGGAAATCTTCGAAGGCCTGTGCCGTCCGCAAGGCCAATTCATAAAGGCGTGCTTCATCTCGGACGAACAGAAGCTTGCCTTCCTTTAATACCCTTCTCCGAACATAGATGGGAAGGTGCTGAAAAATCTGTATATCGAAGGAAAAATCTTTCAAGTAGTCAAGACGTTTGCGAGATAATGCGGCAGGGTCAAATGGCAGGGGCCTCGGTGCAAGGACGAGGCATAGATCCACATCCGAAAAATGGGTCTGCTCCCCCCTGACAACGCTCCCAAAGAGAAAAGCCCCCAGTACCTCTTCATCCTGTCGCACCCTTGCTAAAAGTTTTTTTAACATTTCCTCGCTGGGCATCTTGCTCACCGCAGACGAATTATATCATAAGCCATTTAAGTAATTAAGTCACTGAGTCATTAGGTATTGAGTTATTGGGTTAGTGAGTCACTAAGTCATTCGGTTATGGCCACTTGGTCTCTGAGTCGTAGCGTCTATGCCAAAAAGTGTGAAATCGTTAAGGCGAACATTGTGCCAATCAGCTCCGCTAAAGAACCGAAGCAGGGAGGGCATAAAGAAGAAGCCAGTAAGAAGACCGAATAGAATTGCGACAAGCACACCCCAGTGTTTGCGCCAGAAGGTTTTGAATCCGTGCTTGACACGGCGACGGAGGGATTTCTTTCCTCTTCTGAGGGGCGTTGAGTAACGGGATGATTGAGTCAGCAACTATCCCCCCCGGCAGAGCCGGGGGCTTTACGATTGCTGGCCCCTCAAAGGGGCCTGACCGCAATCGGTCAAAATCGAAGACGAACAGTTATTGCTCAGTCTATGGCAAATGTTTTTGTTGCCGTCATTCCGACGAAAGCTGGAATCCAGCTTTTTTCTGGATTCCGGGTCGCGTTTCACTTGCCCGGAATGACGATCCTACTCCCGAAAATGTCAAACTTTGCGAGTCCCCCGGCAACCCCGGGTTGGCCTAAATTTGGATGGAAATTAACCACAATTTACAATCCTTGTCAAGACTTTTCTCCAATTTTCTTTTCACAAAACTATTTAGAAATTTTTCTATAATGTCAGTCTGTGTTTGCTCGGAGGATTGGACAGCTTGGCTGGAAATCTGAACGTAACTGTAAGGACTTTGATTCGTGTGTGATACCCTAATCTCGAGGAATTCCTTTACCTTCCTGCGGACGGAGGTCGAGTTTTTTCTTAGCAGACTCAACTCCTTTCTTAACCCATTGCCGGTTTTCTAAAATCACATCGTCAACAATCTCTCCGCAGAAGATACATCTCCATCCCCAAAAATGTTCCTGACTCCCGTAAAACTGTTCGTAGACCATGGCTCTGCCACAGCGACCGCACTTCATCATCTGAACCCCACCACGAAGTTATCAGGGAGTTTATCAGGAAGAATTTATGAGGTCAAGAGGAACCTAAATGGACTCACATATTTCTTAATTCTTACTTTTCGGGTTTCTTGCTGAGGGACGAAACGGGTAGTACGGAAGTGCCCAATGTTGCTGGTGGAGCTGCATTTGGTTTGGGCGGCACCACCGTCATCCAACCACCCGGGCAATTTTTAACGTAAGGGTAGTAACCCTCTGGGTCCTGACAGAAGTGCCAATAAGAAGGTTGCTGTTGTCTCGATGCTGCCGGAGGAGTAACCCCTTGTGGAGGCACCGGCGGTTCCCCATAATCTCCATAGTAATTAGAGTAATAAGGATCGTAGTAGGGATAATAGAGGGGATCATAGTAGGGATAGTAAGGATAGTAGGGATAATCCCACCAGTAAGGGTAGCCCCACCAGTAAGGATAACCCCACCAACCATATCCAAATCCTCCGTAATAGCCATGACCGAATCCCCCACGATGGCCTCCGCCACCTCCTCCGTGGCCTGCCCCATGGCCACGTGCTTCAACTGGCTGCACCAAGAGAAATGTCACCAGCAAAATAAGCACAACCACCATCAAAGTTTTGAGTGTCTTCATTTTTGAACCCCTTAATAAAACTTTACTAAATTAGGAACACACTGTCAATAATAAGGACCGGAGAAAGGGTATGCGGTTCTGCTCTAGAGAAAACTACCAAGGACAGAGTTAGCAGAACAACTCTGTGAATTTAACATTAGAACTTTAGCACGGTGATCCGTTTGGGGATGATCCGCGCAGACCCATACACCCAATTTTTCTCTTTGACAAACTTTTTCCTTTGTGTAGAGGACATGCCCGCACTTCTTGGCCAGCTTCGCATGGATGGGAAACACGAATACGCCCCTACTCAGAATCCAGCCCACTCTCCTCAACTAAAAACCACCTGAATGAGTTTATTGGGTTATTGACACCCGGCTCGGCACCGCCACCGGGTGTGTTGGGAGGCGTGGTGGGAGTAAGGGAGGTCTGAGATGTGGAGGAGGGAGTCGTGGCTGCCGTATTCCGGTGACCTCGAGGATTATTTGTTTGATAAGAAATACAGTGGGAAAGATGGTGGGAAAACCCAGTTAGATCCAAAAAATCAAGGGGTCATGAGTTATCGCAACCCCTTGATTTCATTACTGGCGGGAGCGACGGGGATCGAACCCGCAACCTCCGGCGTGACAGGCCGGCGCTCTAACCAATTGAACTACGCCCCCAATTCCTAATTCGGAGTGTTGTGTTTACTAAAGAATGAATAATTCAGAATTTTTTAAACCCTCCACTCATCACTCAACACTCATAACTTGCGTCGCCTTCCGCGACGCGAATGGTAGGCGGAACAGGGATTGAACCTGCGACCTCCGGCTTGTAAGGCCGGCGCTCTCCCAACTGAGCTATCCGCCCTCCCTCGAAGGGTTCATTCTATAAGATCGTCCTTTCCATCTCAACCTTTCGGCATTTGGTCAGGCCACCTCAACCTCTTTCTCATAAAGGAGGATCGGGCTTTCGTGACGGAGAACCACCTCTTCACTGATAATACATTCGCGAATGTTGGATTGAGAAGGAATCTCGTACATCACATCCAACATGGTGTTCTCCATGATGGCACGAAGACCTCGGGCTCCGGATTTTCGCTTGATCGCCTCCTTGGCGATGGCCATCAGCGCTCCTTCGGTGAATCGAAGTTTCACGTTTTCAAATTCGAAGAGTTTTTGATACTGCCTCACCAAGGCATTCTTCGGTTTTTTCAAAATGTCCACCAGGGCATCCATGCTCAGCTCATCCAGGGTAGCGATCACGGGGAGTCTCCCGATGAACTCTGGAATCAATCCAAACCTCAGAAGGTCCTCGGGTTGAACCTCCCTTAGCAATTCGCCCATGTCGCGCTCATGCTGGGACTTGATATCCGCCCCAAATCCAAGGGTCTTCCCCCCGATCCGCTGTTCAACTAATTTTTCCAGACCCACAAAGGCTCCGCCGCAGATGAAGAGAATGTTGGTCGTGTCAATTTGTATGAACTCCTGCTGTGGGTGTTTTCGGCCGCCCTTCGGCGGAACGCTCGCCACCGTCCCCTCGATGATCTTCAGGAGCGCCTGCTGCACACCTTCCCCTGACACATCTCGGGTGATGGAAGGACTGTCGGACTTTCTCGAAATCTTATCGATTTCATCAATGTAGACGATCCCTTTCTGAGTTCGTTCGATATCGTAATCAGCCGACTGAAGAAGACTGAGAATAATATTCTCCACATCCTCACCCACGTACCCTGCTTCTGTCAGACAGGTGGCATCCGCAATCGTGAACGGAACATCGAGGATACGGGCCAGCGTCTGGGCGAGGAGGGTTTTTCCGGACCCGGTGGGACCGATAAGGATGATATTCGATTTCTGAAGCTCCACCTCTCCTGAGGCGACCCGGGAATCGATCCGCTTATAGTGATTGTGGACCGCGACCGATAAGATCTTCTTGGCATTTTCCTGTCCGATCACATACTCATCTAACTTGGCCTTTATCTCCATCGGTTTGGGAACGGTCAGCCTTCCCGGTACAAACCGCTCCTCGGCCTCTTCCGCAATGATCTCGTTGCAAAGCTCGATACATTCATCACAGATGTAAACCGTGGGGCCAGCGATGAGCTTCCGGACTTCATCCTGACTCTTCCCGCAGAAAGAACAATGCAAGACGGTCCCGTAATTCCCTCCGTTCAGCTTCATCATCTTCTCCTTTCTGTCCCCCCTCGAAGACTACCCTTGAGATCGGACGGGACGCTGGATGACCACCTCGTCGATAATACCGTATTCCTTTGCCTGTTGGCCAGTCATATAAAAATCTCGATCCGTATCTGTCTGAATCCGGTCCAGCGGCTGAGAAGTGTGTCTGACCATGATCCGGTTCAGTTCTTCTCGAAGTCGCAGGATCTCCCTCGCCTGGATGTCCACATCCGAGGCCTGCCCTTGAAAGCCTCCGATCGGCTGATGGATGAGAATCCTTGAATGGGGAAGGGCATACCGTTTTCCCTTTTCCCCCGCTGCCAGCAACAGGGCCGCGATGCTCGCTCCTTGGCCCATGCATAACGTAGAAACTTTAGGACGAATATATTGCATGGTGTCATAAATAGCAAGCCCCGAGGTCACCACCCCCCCCGGAGAATTGATGTAGAGGTGGATATCCTTGTCAGGATCTTCCGACTCCAGGAAGAGCATCTGAGCAATGACCAGATTGGCGACGTCGTCATCGATCGGCGTTCCGATAAAGACAATTCGCTCTTTCAAGAGACGAGAATAGATATCGTAGGCCCTCTCGCCCCTTCCATCCTTTTCGATTACAATCGGTATCAGTGTCATCGTTCTTTCCCTCAGACATACTGGACGTTTGCTTTCTCAAGCAAAAAATTTAAAGTCTTATCCCGGAGGATTCCTGCTTTCACTTCGGGAAGGAGGCCGTTCTTCTCGTAGTATCCTTTCACCTTTTCAAATGGCTGACGCATCCTCTCGGAGATCTCTTTGAGCCGATGATCGGCTTCTTCGTCGGTGACCGTGATCCCTTCTTGATTCGCAATCTTTTCGAGAATCAGGAACGTCTTGACCTGTTTTTGGGCCATATCTCGATAATCTCCTTGCAGTTTCTCCTCCGAAACGCCCAAATTCTTGAGCACAACCCCCTGAGCAGCCAGCCTCAGCTTCGTGTCCGAGACCATAGCCTTGGCCTGCTCCTCCACCAAACTTTCGGGGACCTCAAACGGATTTGCCTCAAGCAATTGATTCACCGCTTGGTCTTTTAATTGCTGTTCCAGTGCCAGCGCCTTCTCCTTTTCGATCTCCCCTTTCAGCTTCGCCCTTAATTCATCCAGGGATGAATAGTCGCCCAAATCTTTCGCGAATTCATCATCCAAAGGAGGAAGGATCTTCGCTTTGATCTCCTTGGTTTTAACATGAAATGAAACCGTCTTCCCAGCCCATTTCTGATACCCGTAATCTGCCGGAAAAGAAACTTCAATCTCTTTCTCCTCTTCGACCCTCAACCCAATCAGCTTCTCCTCAAAGGTTGGAATGAATTGTCCGCTTCCCACTTCCACCGTAAAATCGACGGCCTTTCCTCCCTCCAGGGGTTTACCGTCCACCTTCGCCTCGTAATCGACGATGACATAATCTCCGGCCTGAATGGGTCTGACCTCGGATATGGTACTTAAATTGGCATGAAGGTTTTGGAGCGCTTTCATCCGTTGCGCTACCTCTTCGTCCGTTACTTCTTCCTTTTTCCCCTCAAGCTTCAACCCAGCGTATCCTTCCAATTTGATATCGGGTTTGATTTCAACCAACGCAGAGTATTGAAACGGTTTTCCACCCTCGAACGCCCCAGGGTCAATCGCAGGGGGAGAGACGGGTTGAAGCTCCGTCTCCGAGAGCGCTTTTGGATAAGACTCCTCAATCAGTTTTTGGATGACTTCTGCCTTCACATAATCTTTGAAATATCTCTCCAGGATATTTCTTGGAACCTTTCCAGGCCGAAACCCTTTGATCTTGGCCTTCTTCCCCAGATCTTTGTAGAAAGAATCAACCTCTTTGACAACCTGGTCCTCCGGAATCTCAACGGAGATCTTTCTCTTGATCGAACTGATCTCTTCAACACTGGCTTTCATTCCCTATCCTTCCCATGATGCGTCATTGTGTTATTTACCTTTTTTGGTCACAACATGCGTACTCCTCACTCATTGCCGGTCGCTTTCTCCCCGAACCTTCTACTCTCTACTTTCCACTCTCCACCTTCTTTTTTTGTGAGATGGTGCCGAGGGCGGGACTTGAACCCGCACAGTCTCTCGACCACGAGATCCTAAGTCTCGCGCGTATGCCAATTTCGCCACCCCGGCTTCAGTCTGTCTGCGTACTTCAGCAAGCCTAAACACAAAGATAATCTTTGGGTTAGGCTACGAAGCCCGTTTGGTTTAGAGTAGAGTGTTACATCGAGTTCTCAAGACCAACAACATAACCGACTGACCAGACGAGCATCGTCACCTTTGCCGTAGGACATATCTTTCATTCTCTAAGCAATCTTTCACGACCGGTTCATTACCCTCGAGCCATCAAAATTGAATCCGTTACGGACACGCGACACGCACAATCACGTTATTTTCTCAGTAACTGGTGAGCCGTACAGGAATCGAACCTGTAACCTACTGATTAAGAGTCAGTTGCTCTACCAATTGAGCTAACGGCTCGTTCAGGGCGTGGTGCATGGCGCGCCCGGCCCGGCTCGAACGGGCGACCTGCGGATTCGAAGTCGATTTCTTCTCAACAGCGATTCCCCATCATTTTCAATTACTTTAACATCAGAGACTTACAAAGGTCAAGTTGGAATAGCTTGGGCTATCTTGGATTATTTTAGGTCAAGACGGTTACACTTTGGTTACACTCCGTCTACAAGAAGTTCTATGGATAAGTAATCTCTAAAGCTGTCAAAGCCGTGGCTTTGAAGATCCTTATCAAGAAACGACCATTAAGAGGAAAGGTAAGAAGGTCGACCAACTAATTTTCAGACAGATTACCCGGGGAGCCTTCCCATTATTCCTCCTGAAAGGACCCGGCACGGTTTGGACACAGGAAACGTTTCCATAAGTTTCCAGGGTGTTGACTAATGGGCGGCAAAAAGATTTCAAATGTTGAATTAGAACAGCTCGTTAGAGAAGGAAACGGTGTTTCCGAAATTGCCCGAAAGCTAAAGGTGTCAAAAGGCGCAGTTTCGAAACGTCTGAAGGCCCTCAATGTCGCCATTACAAGAGATGTGACCCTTCACCATGCTGGCGAGATTGTGGAGAAGAAGCTCGACGCAATCGAGCAGCTTCAGAAGATAAATGAGTACGCCAACGAACTCCTTGACCTCCTAATGAGATGGAACCGGGGAGATGAAGGAGCCTTGCAGATTCTGGAAAGCCAGGTCCGAAAAGTGAAGCTCCGGGGTTCGGAGGAAGAGATCACAGAGTACAAGTTTAAGGACCCCCGGGAACTTGCCTTGAAAGCCATGGCGGAGATTCGAGGACAGTTGACCTTACAGTTGGATATCTTCAAAGCACTTTATGACATGGCAGCTGTGGCGGAATTTCAGAAAGAGGTATTGATGGCCATAGGAGAGGTATCTTCAGATGTTCGAAGTAAAATCATTCATAACCTCCAAAAAGCAAGAGCTATTAGATCAACTCTTGACTTCCCTGGATGAACATTTGGGGGGATTAGGAGCAAAGTCCTTCCTCACTCTCGACGACTGGGCTGCAAAGAGTCCTGTAATTCTGGATGGGAAGCCCTTCACGTTTGAACGGCATGAATACTTAAGGGTTCCGTACCAGGACCTTCATCCTCATCAGGTTGAGATGAAGGCTGCCCAGATGGGGATCACCTCAAAAGCAATGCTCAAAGCTGTCTATGGGGCACGGTTCAAAGGCTACAGGGGGATTCTCTATCTCTTCCCTGCCAAATCCGATGTGACGGACTTTTCTAAAGGCCGGATAGACCCTCTCATTGACGATAATCCAGAAACAGTGGGTAAGTGGATACGGGATACCGATGCTGCAAATATCAAGAGAATCTGGAACGCCTTTCTGTATCTGCGTGGGATGAAATCCAGGGTGGGGTTAAAATCTGTCCCTGCCGATCTGGTCATCTTCGATGAGTTGGATGAGGCCCCCCAAAACGCCATTGACATGGCCATGGAAAGAATGGCTCACAGTGAATACAAAGAAGTGATGAAGCTCTCCAATCCTACCTTGCCAGATTACGGGATTGACAAGGCATTCCAAGAATCGGATCAACGTCACTGGCTTCTGAAGTGCGAGAAATGCGGGGAGTTCACTTGCCTTGAGGATACATTCCCTGGTTGCCTTATGGAGGTCAATGGGAAGGTGATCCGAGCCTGTTCCAAATGCAAAGCAGAACTTAATCCTGCAATCGGAGAGTGGGTAGCAAAGAAACCCTCTATTACTAGCAAGAGAGGATACCACTACAGTCAGTTATTTTCCCAATTCGTTGACCCCGCAGAGGTCCTACACCAATTCAGGACTACGACAAACCTTACGGACTTCTATAACCTCAAGATTGGTATTGCTTATGTTGAAGCTCAGAACCGATTAAGCACACAAGAAGTGCTTGACCTATGCGGAACCGATGGCATAGCCAGCGAAGACCCTGGCCCCTGCTTCATGGGTGTTGACCAGGGGGCCGATCTGCACGTCGTCATAGGCAAGAAGGCCCGACAAAAAGCTGGAAAGCTAATACATCTGGGAGTCTACAAGGACTGGGAAGAAATGGAAAGGCTAATGAAGAATTTCCACGTTTCCCGATGCGTGGTTGATGCGCTTCCGGAGACCAGAAACGCCCGGGCCTTTGCACAACGGCATAAAGGGAGGGTTTACCTGAATTACTACAACGAGCATCAGCGAGGCTCTTATGCCTGGAACGATGCCGAACTGATTGTGCAGTGTAACCGCACTGAGAGCCTTGACGCCAGCCACAAGGAGATAATAGATCAGTCAATAATTCTTCCGAAAGAATGCGACATCGTGAAGACTTTTGCCGACCACCTTCATAACGTGGCCAAAAAGCTTCAGGAGGATGAGGAAACTGGTTCAAAACGGTATGTATATGTGAAACTGGGACCCGATCATTTCCGCCATGCCTTCAACTATGAAGCCATGGCGAGGCAAAGTAGTCCGTGTTTCCTATTTCCAAATCTCTGATGGAGGACAAGATTATGGCCACTGTTGTGAAGGCAAGACGGAGAGAAGATGGAATCATTGTTCATCAGTTGGATAATGGGGGCGAAAAGCAGTACCTTGCGGTCAGGGGCGGTCTCAGCTGGCCGGTCATGGCCGATAAATTGTCATTGCCTGCTTATTACTGTGTGGTAGGGGAAGAATTGATATCTGCGGCTCAGAGGAAAGCGAACCAGCGTGGCAAGCTCATCCTTCTAAGTGAATATGAGGCTCCCGATATTCTATCACTGCCCGCATTTTTCACGAAACTAACCGATGATGTAAAAATTCTTGAGTGCAGTACCTTTTATACCGTGACCGAGGAATTTCAGGGGGAGGATTATAGTGGGCATGCGGAAACATTTCGAAAGTTTGTATATGAGAAGCAGGCTGCAGTCCATCTTGAAGACCCCGCATGGGTAGAGAGAGCAGACCTTGGTATATTCTATATCAACGAATGGATGAGGAAAGGACTCCTGGAGCTTCCAGAGGGAAGCCTTGTGCGGAACCAGTTGAGAATGGTGGTGGCCGAAAAAGTAGATCAATTGCCCCAAACGCTCAATGCAGTGAATGCGTTGCGGTTTGTTGTGTGTGGTTTTGAAAAGTACAAACCAAATATGACTCCAGAGGACTGGCGGAGAAAGATTCCACGAGGGACATGGAGAAGCACATGATGACCCCCCCTCTCTGGGAGCAGATGTTGGTCTTGGGAATTCTAAAAGGGACCTCTAAGGCTATCCAGAAGAGTGGCTTCCGAAGTCTCCCTCACTTTTTGGAGTAGTAAATATCCTATCTGATATTCCGCAATTAAAGTCGCTTCGTCTTCTTCTGAGGGTTGACGATAACACCTACGAATCATCGTTGGTCGTCATATTTAGGAGTCGAGGATTACGAGTTGAAATGGAGGATAACGTTTTGGCTAAATGACGGCGGCCCCTGAGATTTTGAGAACGGCCATCACTTCATGCCATCCACTTCAGCCGATTGTTATGTCAAAGCGAACATGCAATCACTTTCCATTCCTCAACCTTTTCTTCCTTTGTGAGATGTGTGTTCTCTCCACTGGTCGAAGGCAGACGCTTTAGATTCAAATTACACCCTTGCCCTGTTAAACGGGGTAGGACAAGCTTCCTAAATAGCTCCTCCGCAGCCAGACCGTTAAAGAAGACATTTCGGGCACTGGCATGCTGTGAAAAGAACATGGCAAAATCATTGGGTGCCTCAGAGCCCTGGACAATTTTAGAATCCTTGCTACCCCGCCGTTCACCAGAAGCGAGCACATCCCAAACTGCCAAGCCCGAGGCGCGCAGTATCACACAGCGCTCCACGTAATTCAAGCTTGGATAGGCTCCGAACAACCGACCCATAATGAACCAGAAGGAGTTCTTCTTATCGGCATAGTATTGGCCTACCTCTAAGGATTTCGGTCCTGGGATGGTACCGAGAACGAGAACCTTCGCGTCCTTGTCCTCTATAGCTTCAAATCCTCGAACTAACACGATCTCCATAGCGACATAACGCAAAGGCTCCACCGGGAGCCGGATTTATCGGCGAACCGGTAAAGCCACTTGTTAACCGTTTATCTATTTCTGTTAATCTTCCGGCCAAAAGAGCACACCTTTGATTACAGGGTCACGGAGCGGTCGTGGCAGGACGATTTTACCGAGAGCATCCCCTCCACCTACCTCTGTCCCTGGGCCACAAACGAATTCTCGAACTGTCGCAGCTGCCACGAAAGCGTCAAGCATGTCTTTTGGACCAGGTTTGCATCCTGAGAAATCGATATAGAGTCGAACATCGGTAATCCCTTGCAACAAAGCATATGATGCAGTTGGAAATACTTCATACACTGGGACAGTGTCGTGAAGAGATGTGAACACTCTGAAGCCTGTGATCATCCATGCTGGCGCTTTACTTTCCAGGGGTGTGAATTGCGGATTGGCAATACCGTGTGCTTTAATTACAATCTCGCAATGCCGTCCATAACCTTTCTCCGAAGGCCGTCGCAGCCTCCATTTATTTCGATCCCAATACCATTTACGCGGTGACGCCAGCGGCTTTCGTGGTGCGTCGATTCCTACAGAGACATCGTACTCACCATTGAACTTTCTAACCAATATGGGTACCTGTTTCCCAGGATCAGAAAACCACCCCGATTCCAACAGATTTCCGTCGTCTCCTATTGCAGCGAAGCAGGACGGGCGGCTTCCCTGAATATCTATGCCTATGAAGGCCTTTTTTTTTGTATCCATTTGCAGTGAGTTAGGTCAGCAGTGGCTGTAAGCCTTCCGCTTTTTGTTATGCGCCCCTCTTTTACATTTGAAACTCAGTAATCAAGGCGGTAATTCCGGATGTAAGTTATCTCCTTATCTTCTTAAATCTCGGGTCTAAGAAATTTCGGGGTTCTATTAACGAAATACTTTTACCCTTATTTTCCGCACTGAGACTGTACCAGCCAGATTTTACATTAATTTTTGAACCGCTATAAACCCTTTTCATTTGTTTGCCGTCGTATTCTATTTCCGTCAGCATATACCCATATTCACCGCAATTTATAAAATCGAATTCCAATTTATTATCAAGAAATTCCTTTTTTGTGTTCAAAATATAATCCATTGATACTATATCAACACTACCATGATAAACAAAGACCTCGTTCCTTTTGAGGGATGGTAATTTTATTTTTTTTAAATTACAGGCTATTTTACTTAAATTATGTTTCACTAATGTCCCATCTATGTAAACACCCTTAATTGCAGGTCTTTCAAGGTCACCATTTAAAAATTCTTGTATCTCGATCCTATCGCAGAATGTAAATCCACATTCATGAAAGATATTGTCGAACGCGTCCCAATCTTTTCCTTTTGTCCATTCATCGGGTTTAAGACCTTCTCCATACCACACTTCTTCAATATCCGTGTAAGGTTTAAGCTCTTCGCAGTATTCCATTATCCAGTTAGCACCTTCTTTCGGAAATGTACCAATTAGCAGTTCAGTAGCATTACCGAATATCGTTATCTTTAATTTACGCATCCTTTGAACCGATATGGTTTGGAAGATATCTTATGTCAATTATCAAAAGAAATCTACATATTTGGATAGGTTGTGTCAATTGCAAATTTCAGCTTACTAAATGAAATTTCCTTTTTGAAATTTTTGGTGCAGGTTGATAGTAAAATCTGACGAGTTCACCTACGAATCTACTATGGAGGCTTGATTTGAGAGTCGAAGATTTCCGATAGAAATCATGCATGCGGATTGAGTATGTAATTATTATTTATCGGAACGTTTTCGGTGGGCTGGGAGTAATGGATTTATAGCACAAATATGCGTTACTGGCCGAGCCTTTTTCTTGCGAAAACTTGGATTAATATTTAACTATATAACAAAGCACGCCCTCTCTAAACCCGGTTTCCCATCGTTCAAACAAAGATACAAACAAACATATTATATCAGAGATCTTTGTAAGTGTCAACAGGCAACTTGTTAATATTATTCAATAATTTATGTTTACAAGTCAGCCCTTATCCGATATGGGGTCGAAGGAGATGATGTCAAATAGGCACTTTTTTACGACCTTAAAGGCATGTTGTCTGGGTCTCCTGATTCCTCCACCTTGAATAAGTACAGGGATCTTCCCTTAAGGAGCAGATCGACGGAATGGAGGCAGGCCTTGGGATGGGCATCCAAAGGGAACTTCTCGAGAGGGTGACGGGCCGAGGATTAAAGCTTATCAGTTACAATGGAACTCAGGAAGAAAATATTTAGAAATTCAGGCCGTCTCAGTTTAGGCGAGGGAAAAAACCTTAAAGTCTTTCCCTTTCCAACTGAGACGGCCATAGGTCTCGAAGAATGGACCTTCTCTATTTCTTCGCAGGAAAAAGAAGGTCAATGGTTTTCGCAGACGGTGGCTTTGTAAGAAAACTGACAACAAAATAAAGGAACGCACAACCACCTACCAATATCCATTCCATCGTCCCCATACCTAATAGAGGGGGCTTCCTCGAAAGAACCGCCCAGCCGCCCCACAAGGTCGCAATTGTTCCAAAAATTACAGTACAAACAGCGCCCCACTTTGTTGCACCTTTCCAGTAGTAGGAAATGGCAGTCACAAAGAAGAAAATAGCGCCAAGGCCCATGGCGGCAAGACCCATGAATATCGCAAGAAGCTCAGGCGGTCTCTCGAGGGTCCAGAAAAAGGGGAGGAAGAGGAAAAGGGCAATCAAGAAATACCCAAGATATAGCATGGACTTATCGGATGTCTTCGGTGCCCATAATTTGATAATATCCCTTGTCACATTGGCACTCATAATGAAAATCATTGCTGAAAGTGTCCCCAATGCAGCCCCAATCAGACCTGTGAGATACATGGCTAAAAGTCCTGATCCGCCTATGGCCCAGGAGAGCATCGGTGCAGCCAGGTCTGCTCCCCACTGTTTATTCGCAAGGAGGTTTGAACCGAAAATCACCCTTGTGATAAGCCCATTACTCGAACAGTCGAGCATTACAGGTATCCCCGCCGTTAGCCATACCACGAAGCACAACAATATAAATTCCTTTCTTGACAACTTTTTCATACCGAGAAACCTACTGACGTTGTGGGGAAATCCAACCGACATGGTAAAGAAGATGACTGGCGTTGCCAAAATACCTACATAGCTTGAAAAGAGTTGTGTCATACCCAGTTTGGGAAGGGTTGGATCTATAAGCCCCATAAGCTTTGGACTCTGTGCCACCAGTTGCTTTGTTACTTCGGTAAAGCCACCAGCATATATGATTGCCCATATGCCGATCAGGGCACCGACAAATCCTAAGAATGCCCCCTTGACTGCAATAAACCATTGAGTTCCCACGAATCCCCCGAGCACGAGGAAGAGCCATGCGATAAAAATAGAGATCAAAAGACACCAGAAAGGGGGAAGTCCTGTAACTGCATACCAAACCGTACCGGCTGCTTTTAGTTGGCCCACGGAATAGATGAAAAGGAAGAAAAGCATGCTCGCAGCGATTAATGTCTGAAGCCCCTTTGATTCAAACCGTCTCCCAATCGTTTCAGGGATCGTTGCGGCACCAAGTTTTGCAGCGAATTCTCTGGTCTTTGTGGCTGCAAGCCAGACGCAGGGGATGATGCCGACAAGGGTCCATATTCCCGCAAACCACATCCCTGAAAAACCCACCCTATAGACAACAGCTGTACTTCCACAAAAAGCCCACCCGGATATGTAGGACCCTGTCAGGGCGAGACCTGTAATCCATGGACCAATATCTCTTTTACCAACGAGATACTCTTCGAACGACTTCCATTTTCTCTTTCCCATGACGCCGAGAAAGACAGCGACACAAAGTAGAACGATGACCCCTACGATTGAGCCAATGATCATCCCTGTCGTCGGTTGCGGAATCTGCAAATACTGTGCATTCATTCTTCCCACCTCCTTACTATGAGCCATGTTCCAATTAAAGTCATAAGAAATGTCCCAATGATTAACACCCCCCAAACATACCAGGAAAACATATAAGCAGATACATCCGGTTGCATAAGATACCTCCTTTCAGATCAGCTTTTTTTATTTTAAATTGGTCGGTTACGCTCTTCTCTCACCCCCTTCCAAGTATCTCTTGTCAGCAAGAAAAAACCTGGCTCCGCCATTGTCGAATCCAGGCTTTTCTCATGCTACTCCGCCTCTCCTCCCTCCTGAAAAAGGTGGTAAAATCTATGCCTGAAAAAGGGTTAAAGACTGCTGATAAAATTTTTTTCAATTCTATTGCCTCCGTATAAGTAAAAAGAAGGAATATTGCTCAACATTAAATACACAAACGAATTATTTTGTCAAGGATTTTTTATGGTTTTTTGGGCATCTTTCAGGCTAACGAGCAGATCTTAAACTTATTGCTGTTCGTCTCTAAGTCTCATGTTAGACGCTCTGCACCGTTCATGCCTTCCATCCCCTTCTACCACTTTTTTCTCCGATGCCTCTCAATCTGAACCCTTCTCCTTTCTCGCCCATCATAGACATAGAGGGAGGGTGGGACATTCCATCCCAATGCCCGATGTCTTCTGATGATCGAGCGAAAACTCTTGTATCCGACCTTTCGCTCTATTGCGCTGATCGAGAGTCGTTTCGTAAAGTAGATCCCATAAGCATTCTCCGCTCTCTTTGACCGGAGTCTTCCAAACGTCTGACTAACCAATCCCTTGTCTCTCAACTTATGGAGATGGTAAAGGCATTTTGTCTTTGGTACCCCTATTTTTTTTAAGAGTGTGCGGTTGGAAATAAATTCGCTGTGGGGTCTCTTGCTGATCTGGATCAGCTTCTGACACAAACGGCATTCCTCAGTCTGATGCCCTTTGGGTTTCAATGGTCTCCTGATCCCTCGCCTTTTGAAAAAATCCCAAACCGCCTGCCTTGAGACCCCGTATTTCTCCCCTAGTTTCTCGAAGGAAAGAATGGTCTCTATTAAGTCCTTCATCAAATTGTCTTTCTCGCCCGGACGTATTACCCACGATCTCATTAGCGCCTCAGTCGACCTTTCCTAACGACAAAACGGGGGTTTTCTCCACAAGCAACCTGGCAAAAGGCTTCTTGTTGAACCACTTGGGACATGAGGAGTTCCTCAAAGGAAACGACTTGTTTGGGGTTAATTGAATTTATGCACCTCTATTTAAATAATCATCGACCATTTTATCCATGTCTTCATAAGTCATTTCAATTCCTTGTATGTATTCAGGGTGCGGAGTGTCCTTTTCTGATCCTCACCCATGAGACGGCTATACCCCTTCACATCGGCATTTAGGATTGCGGTGAGTTTGCGTTTTACTTCTTGGGCGGTCATGGAGTCCCCCAAAGGTTTGTTGGGAGGTTGGTTTAAAACTCTATGGTTTGATATAAGTCTACTAATTTTAGATGGGAACTTCAACAAGAATTATTGATTACCAATCGAAAGGTAGCATGGATGGAGGATTTCAGAAAAACACGATTGCAGGAAGTAACCTTGCATCATAGACCTCTTGTTTCCTAAGAAATAGGCAGACGGAGCGACCACGGATTCACATGAGATACTCCAAAGAGTGAAGATTTCTTTTGGAAAGAATCAGGGCTATCGTCTTCTTCCCTATACAGACACTCTTCCCAGAAGATCCCCTCTGAACACTTCACCCCATAATCGGCAGATGCTTCTCGGAAAATCGAGGAATCATCCTTTTGAGGGTTAAGCCTATTGCGGTAATGGAATGGCGAAAGGCAAGATTAGAGGCCCTGCTCGTAAGATCCCACCTTAAAAGGAGAATTTAAGCGAAGCGTCATTAAGGGGTTTCAGATAGGTGGGTATTGGCCCCCCCCTTACTCATTCAACATTGCACCTACAAGTCATCGCTAAGCGATAACATCTTGGGCTGATAATTACTGGTAGAAATCACGTATCGCAGGTGCATATATGAAGTCAGATCGTGGCTTTTTTGAAGTATCGGAAACAGATGATAGATAGCAGATATTGCGCCACGAGGCTACAGAGGAGATAAGGGCACAAGCCTCTGGGGGGCCCCTATTTTTTCTTGAGAGAAAAATCTCCTTTCACACCTCCAAAATAATACCAGCCGTTAAGTTTTTTGTCGCTTGCGCGAGAGACCTCCAGGAAGTTTCTTTGGGGTCCAGTCCACATCAGAGTTCCCTGAGTGGTTATTTCACCCTCTTCACTCTCAAAGACATTAGTTCCCCCCATTTCACCCAGGCGACTTGCAATAGGACCTGGAACATTCGAAATGGTTATCTTCACTTTTACTGGAACGGCATCATTCAGGATTTCCAGTTTAGCGGGGCTGTTCGCCATACTCATTACGCCCCACGATAGCATTCCTTCCCAAGTTCCTTTCAGACCAGGCAGATCATTGGCGGCGATCTTCATCTTTCCGGCGGCGAATGCCACCGAAGCAATCATCAATGCAACAGCCAACAAGCAAATAATCTTTTTCATGTTCTTCCTCCTTTTCGTTTCTTCAAATGATTCTTAAGGTTAACTATCGGCTATTCGTTTCTGTCCAATGTCAAGGGCTACCCCCAAATTCTCATTTTCAATGGTAAAAAAAACGGGATGCCACCTGCCAAAAAGCTGATAGCATCCCGTCATAGTCAGTTCATTGATGATCTCATACTTTCTTCAAGGCATCCATAACGGTCTTCGGACTTAATGGAATGCGTCTTATGCGAACGCCAGTCGCATTGAAAAACGCATTAGCAACGGCGGGCGCTGCTGCGGGAACACCCACCTCGCCGATGCCACCCATTTTTTCAGTGCTCTTGACAATGTGGACCTCAATCTCAGGCACTTCGCTCATCCGGATGATGGGGTAATTGTCAAAATTGGACGATTTGACGCCACCATCGGCGAATTTAACCTCCTCCTTCAGTGCCGTGCTCAGAGAATTGATGATGCCTCCTTCTATTTGAGCAATCAGAGGATCGGGATTCACCACAGGTCCGCAATCCACGGCCGCGACAATACGATGCACCTTGATTGTGCCGTCTTTATTGTTCACGGAGATTTCCGCCACCTGGGCCGTCCAGGTTCCAAAGCATGCATGCTGGGCAATACCCCGGCCTTCACCTTTCGGAATGGCTTTACCCCAGCCAGCCTTTTCAGCCACTGTCTCCAGCACCCGGCGAGCCCGCATATTGTTTTTTAAGCTCTGCAAACGAAACTCAAGAGGATCTTTCCCTGCTGCGTGGGCCAATTCATCGATGAAGGATTCGATGACGAAGGCGTTGGGACCATTCTGGACCGAACGCCAGAAGGAGATGGGCGGGGGTAGGGAGGAGATAAGGAACTCTATGGAGAGGTTCGGTATCTCATACTGGATCCTATTGTTCCACATCGGAGAGTCTAGAGCATCTGCAAGGCCCCATAAGCAAAAGAAATCGATTCCATCCTTTACTCCCCCAATGGAAGGGCTGACGAGCTTGTGAGACCATCCAATCAACTGTCCCTGAGCATCAAGGCCTGCCTCAATCCGGTGAGAGCCTGGGGCACGAAAGACATCATACTTGATATCTTCTTCCCTCGTCCACATGAGCTTGACGGGTTTCCCGACCGCCTTCGAAATCGTGACTGCTTCGGACACGAAATCCGGCGCGAGGCGTCTGCCCAGGCCACATCCCATGAAGGTCGTATGTATGTTCACCTTCTCCTTGGGGAGTCCTGACAATTTCGAGGCAGCAGCTTGTGCGTCTGTCTGGGCTTGGGTAGGTGCCCACACTTCGCACCGGTCGTTGCCCACATAAGCCGTACAGTTCATCGGTTCCATGGTCGCATGGGCGACATACGGGACGTAATAAGTTGCCTCGATCTTTTTGTTCGCTTCACTGATAGCCTTCCTCACGTCGCCTGTATTCACTACTGATTTGGCAGGCTTGTTCAAATCTTCCATCAAAGACTTCTCAATATAATCACTGTCCATGTCTGGGAGAACGCCTTTGTCCCATTTCACCTTGAGAGCATCCCGTCCTTTCAGGGCCGCACTGGTCGATTTCGCGCACACAGCAATACCCATGGGAACTGGAAAAACTTTTTGCACCCCTTTAATCTGCCCTGCCCCTTTCTCATCGTAGGAAAGTGGCTTTGCTCCATAAGCAGGAGGCCGTGCAATGACGGCGTAATGTAAATCCTTGATAGTAACATCAAGACCATAGACAGCCTTACCGCTCACCTTTTCTGGCACATCCACGCGGGGCATGGGTTTGCCAATATATCTGAACTCCTTTTCATTCTTAAGCGGCGGTTCTTGAGGAACCTGGAGTTTTGCTGCTTCCAAGCAGAGCTGGCCGTAGGTGAGGGTGCGGCCGCTCTTCTCATGCTTCACCCTACCCATGAAGGCCTTGCATTCATCTTCGGGAGCTTTCCAGGTCGAAGCAGCCGCGTTGATCAGCATTGCCCGGCCGGCTGCACCTGCTTTTCGCAACGGTTCATAAAATCCCCTGACGCTGGTGCTCCCCCCGACAATCTGGGCACCCAGAAGAGGATTTTTGTATTCATCTCTGGCCGGAGCTTGATGCACCTGAACCTGTTTCCAGTCCGCTTCAAGTTCATCTGCGATGATCATGGATAGGGCGGTCAGAACGCCCTGTCCCATCTCCGAATTGGCGACGAATATGGCGATCTTGTTGTCGGGTGTGATTTTGAAGAATGCATTCGGGCTGAAACTGTCTATTTCAGACGCATTGAGAAGCCGATGGTCAAAAGGGGTGACAGACACTCCGATGGTTAAGCCCGCCACTGCCAAGGAGCCCTTTAGAAAAGTACGTCTCGTTATGGATGTTCTCATGATTTCTTCACCTCCTTTTCCGTCATCTGAATGGCAGTCTTAATGCCCTTTTTGATTCGCGGATAGGTTCCACACCGGCAGATCACATCATCCATCTTGGTGATGATTTGATCTGCATTCAGGGCGGGCCTCTGGGACAGGAGGGCTGCCACCTGCATGATCACCCCGGGCTGGCAATAGCCGCACTGGACAACCTGCTCCTTGATCCAGGCCTTTTTCACAGGATGATTCTCAGAAAGCCCTTCAATGGTAAGAATCTTTCTTCCCTGTACCTCTTTAACAGGAATGGAACATGACCGTTCTGCTTTGCCATCAATATGAACCGTACAAGCCCCACATTCTCCGATGCCGCAACCGTACTTGGTGCCCGTAAGTTTCAGGTAATCTCTTATAACCCAGAGCAGCGGCGTATCGTCTGGGACGTCTACCCTGTAATTCTTACCGTTAACTCTAAGTGAAATCATAATTCCCTCCTTTCCTTCAAACGGGGGTTTGGGTTTTAACGGGACATATTAATATAAAACCTCTAAGGAAGTTCTTAGAACCCTCCACGAACTTTACAAACATTGACTTCCTTAGCATCAGTAAAAGCGAATATCAGAAAATTTTGAGTTTGTCAAACAAAAAATAGCCTTGTGAAAATTATCTTTTAAGGATTATCAGTTGAAATCTGCTATAGCGATATCGATTCATGGCTTGATGATTTCAGGAAGCAATCTTCGACCGCACGCCCCTTCAAGTTTCGAAAAGGTCAGTGCCTTAATTGTGAAGCCATCTGTTCATTCCGCCCTCATGGACAATTTTTTCCAAGTTCGGCCAAATTCCCTGCTCGGATATGAATACATGGCAGCAACCAATCCTGCAATATAGCTGAGACAATGATCAAAACCCAGGAAATAACCTTTTTCGTCATGAGCCCATCCCTTTACAAAATTTCCGGAAATTAACACTTCATGAGAATAGCCAAAGAAGTATAAGATAAGATGATCGTCAACTAAGCAAATGGCTTTTTTTCACGACAGGTTCTCCATTAGGGAAGTTTCATCTCCATGCCGAATTTAACGCTCCCACCAATTAAAACTTGTTTCTGTGTAACCAACTGAATTCGGGTCGTTTCGGGGGGGGAGAAGGTTTCTCACCCGGTTCTCCAACCTTCAGAATGGCAGCTAACTCATAATCTTCTGGAATACCAATGATTTTCTTAACCTCCTTTTCCTGCTCCCCCCAAAAGACCACGATCCCGCTTCCCAAACCATCAGCAACGGCAACTAATGACATATTTTCGATGCAAAGCCAGGCACTTGCCGCCGCCCCTTTCTGATGACAGACTGCAACAGCACTCGCATTCTCGAATGATTTCCTCTGACCGATCGCTCTCTCCTTAACTTTCTCCTGCCCCTCTCCAGCGCGGGGAGGCATCGTTAAGCTAAGCTGATACTTTTGTTCCGCAATTTGATCTATTGTCTTTTGATCATCAATAATGATGAACTCCCAGGGCTGGGAATTTCCGGCTGAGGGCGCCTGGGTGCCCGCCAGAATAATTTTCTTGAGCTGTTCTTCCGAAGCTTTCTTCTTAAAAATGCGTATTGTTCTCCTCTTTGTGATTACTTCATGCATTTCCATATATCGTCTCCTTTCGTAAATGCTTTGTGTCTCTAAGCTCTATCCCGTGACGGATGACTATAATACGTGTATGTGAAGAACCAATATTGTTTGCGATTGATGATAACCCAATAAATCTGACTTCTATCACGGCCGATCAAAATATAGATTTTTCCCCGTAGCCGAGAGAGGAATGCCGATAATAAGGTCAGAATGTAAAAGATTCAATTTTTTTGCAGCCGCCCCTACGGTGTACATCATCCGATTATCAATGTTTAATTCTCCGGCCAGTTTAACCGCTGACCCAAGAGCAATCCCCAAATCAATTGCTTGGAATATACAAACAGGGCCTGTGAAATCTTCCCCTTCGCGTTTCGCTGCAGCCAAGAGATCTTTACAGCTTTTGTAACCACAGGCACCACAGTTAAGCGGGAGTTCAATTCTTTTAGGATCTCGCGATACCCCAATAAGCAAGACAGCCGCAGATTTCCTAATATTGTCTGCATCTCTCTTGAAGGTCGGAAGTTCAGTCGATTTCTCTTTCACCTTCTTTTCCATCGCGACAGCCAATTGTTCTAAGTCATCTCCCGTCAGAATCAAAGTTTTGACGGAATCGATGCCTCTTGTCTTGGGTGCTGTTCTTGCGCTTAGTGCCATCATTGAAGCTCCGATTTCAACAGCATCTTTCTCAATCTTCTCACTTCTTAAAATTGCCATAGATCTCCATTCTCCTCGCTAAGTTTGATACTACATGCCTTTTCCATCAAAGCTCACCACAAGGGCTCCTGACCCATGCAGCTTGAGGTGGTTCGAGACCTACTTCTGTAAGTCGGCCCCGAGGGGCCTACCCTCATCTCTTCGTGCAGCCTCGTAGCGCACTTACTGGTAGAAATATGCACAATCGAAGGACGAACGTCCGCGTGCGGGGATGAGATGGAGTTTAATCAACTTTTAAAGTATAATAAATAAATCGTCGTTAAGTTCTTTTATATGTGCTATTTCTTCTGCATATCATAGGCTTTAATCACCCGATCTGTAAGGTCAATAGACTTGGAAGAGAAAAGCACAATGTTTTCGTTTTTCCCCAGAATAACAGTGTAGCCCTCCTTTGCCCCAATCTCTTGAACTACCTTTGCAAGACCACTTGAGATGTTTCTCTCTAGCTCAATCTGCTTCTGTTTGAGCTCATTCTGAGTGTCCTCACTCCATCTCTGGAAATCTCGAACCTTAGTCTGTAACTCTTTTTCTTTTGCTGCCCTGGCTTCAGGCGTCAACAGCAGACCTTGCTTCTCCAGTGATTCTTTCATCTCTTGAAGCTCTTTCTGCTT
>DASPPQ010000101.1:0-9719 GCA_035625415.1 Thermodesulfobacteriota bacterium | reverse complement strand
CATCACCGTTACTAATCAAAGACTGCCTCCAGGGCAGCCAGATTCAAATCCTTCTCAAAGTTCCGCTGTTGAGAGGCTGCATTCCGACAAGCGATGACGCAAGAACCACAACCTTGGCAGAGCGATCCGATCACTTCTGCCTTACCTTCCTCTTCATTCAGAACCCTTGCCCCATAAGGACATACGGTAACACAGAGACCGCATCCACAGCAGAGTCTTTTAATCACATAAGCCTGATAGGGCTTCTCCTCCGCCGCTTCTTTGGACAAAAGCGCCCCTGCCCTGGCAGCAGCCGCATTCCCCTGAGAGATTACGTCTTCGATAAAATTGGGCGAATGGCTAAGGCCGCAGAAGAATTTTCCACGGTCCACGGAATCGAGAGGGGCGGATTTAGGATTCGCCTCCATGAAAAACCCATCCGGGTTCAGCTCCACATCGAACATTTTCGCCAGCTCCCGATGGTCGTTCGGTTCAATTCCGGTGCTGAGAACGATACGGTCGGCTGGAAGAGTCATGGGGCTGTTCATTGCCGGGTCGAACAGCGATACCTGAAGACGCTCTCCTTGTACAGTGACCTTCGGCTTATTCTCCAAGTCGTATCGAACGAAGATCACACCCTTTGCTCTTGCTTCGTGGTAGTAGGTCTCATAAAATCCGTAGGTCCTCACGTCACGATAGAGCACATAGACATTCATATCGGGATTGTGTGCTTTTAACTTCAGCGCGTTCTTCACCGCATGACTGCAGCAAACGCGGCTGCAATAGGGATGTTCCTGATCCCTGGAGCCTACGCACTGGATCATGGCCACTGAATGAATATCTTTCAATCCCTTATCGTTCGAATGGATCATCTTCTCCAATTGTCTCTGCGTCATCACCCGCGAATCTTCTCCGTAGAGGTATTCCTTGGGCATCACCTCTTTCCCGCCAGTGGCAAGAATCAATGCCCCGTGGTCGAAGATCTTCTCTTCACCCTGATGGCGGATCTTTGTCAAGTAATGCCCATTCTTCTTTTCAAACCCGAGGACCTCTGCCTCGGAATAAAGATGAATCGAACCATTGCTTTTGACCTGTTTGACCACTTTTTCCAAAAGGTCTTGAGGATTAGACCCTTTCAATGTATAGAAGGATTCTCTTAAGTTCCCTCCCAACTCTTTTCCCTTCTCAATCAAATAAACTTCGTATCCCTGTTGGGCCAGTTGGAGAGATGCCGTCATACCGGCGAGACCTCCCCCTACGACCAACCCCTTCTTATCAATTTTTTGTTTCCCTCTCCGAATGGGTTGAGAACGCCTCGCCCTCTCGACCCCAGCCCTGATCAGGGCCATCGCCTTTTCTGTTGCTAATTTGGGATAGCCTTCGTGAACGAAGGCGCACTGCTCCCGGATGTTGGCATATTCGATGAGGTAGGGATTAAAACCCATCCCTTTCGCCATCTCTTCCATGGCTCCTCGAATCTCCCGATGGGAGCAACCCGCAATGACAATCCGGTTGAGGCCCCGTTCTCCGATCCTCTTTTTGATGGTATCTAAATCCTCCGGAAAACAAGCCAATCCCATCTCTTCAACATGGACCACCTCTCTCAACCCCTTGGTTCCGCCGACCAGGTCGGAAATGGAGAGGCTCTTTTTCAATGCTTCTCCGCAATGGCAAACAAAGACCCCTATCTTGGGAACCTCATCCCCCAAAGCCCCTTCCGCGGGATACTCTTTGGCAACCTGAGGAAGACGATTGGGAATAAGAAAGGATGCAACCGCTGCCGCAGCGCTCGAACCCTCTACCACTGTCTCTGGAATATCTCTGGGGCCCCGAAATGCTCCTGCAACGAAAATTCCCTTTACCGAAGTTTGTGCCGGATTAAATTCGTCCGTCTGGCAAAAACCCTGCTGATTCAATTGAAGACCAATCTTTCCCGCCACATCCTTGACGGATTGGGGTGGGGTAAAGCCCACAGAAAGGACGACCGCATCGAACTCCATCTCCTCAAACGTCCCGTCTTCTTTCACATAAGTAATGAGAAGGTTTTTCGTCTGCTGAACTTCTTTGATGGAAGAGATCGCACTCCGCTTATATTCAATCCCGTAATCAGCCTTCGCTCTCTCATAATACCGCTCATAATCCTTCCCCACAGGCCGAATGTCCATGTAGAAGAAGGTCACTCCTAGGCCGGGAGATCTATCTTTCGCAATCATGGCCTGCTTGGTGGCATACATGCAGCAAATGGTGGAGCAGTGATTCTGGCCGCAGGAAGGATCCCTGGATCCGACGCATTGGATAAATGCGATCTTCTCCATCTTTTTCCCGTCGGAGACCCGAACGGGCAGTCCTTGTGTTGGACTCGATGTGGAAAGCAATCTCTCAAACTGAATGCTCGTTAGCACGTTCTCATAACGGCCAAAACCATATTCCCCTTTTCTCTGGGCAAGGAAGGGCTCAAACCCGAACCCCAGGAGAATGGCTCCGACCTCAATTTTTTCTTGTTCTTCTTTCATGTCGAGATCGATCGCCCCCGGACTGCAGGCCTTCACACATTCTCCACATCGGGTACAGGTTTTTGGATCGATCACGAAGCTGTGCGGGATTGCTTGGGGATAAGGAAGATAGATCGCCTTTCGCTTCTCCAGGCCTCCGCCAAATTCTCTCTCCACTTCCACGGGGCACACCTTTGTACAGGCCTCACAAAGGGTACAGCGTTTTGGATCGACAAATCGGGGCTTTCGAACAACGGAGACACTGAAATCCCCCTCTTTTCCTTCGACCTTCGACACCTCTGAATAGGGCAAGAGTTCGATATTGTCATGAAGATGGCATTCGTAGATGGGGCAGAAGGCAGGAGGAGTGGGGGTCATAAAGCAGACGCCGCACGAGTTTGTGGGAAAGGTCTTATCCAACAGCGGGAAATAACCCCCGATCGCCGGTCCTTGCTCCAAGAGAAAAACCTTTGTCCCCATCTCCGCCAGTAGAAGCGCAGATTGCATGCCCGCAATGCCTGCGCCCACCACCAACGCTGAACTTTTATTGCCTTTCATCTTTTCCTGTGCCATTCTTAGCCTCTCAACCCCCTTCCCCCTCCTTTTTCTAAAGTGGGCCAAGGGGGGATTTATTTTATGCTAGTTCCAACGACTTCAGCAATCCTTTCGGGGAGATCAAATGTTTCTTCCACCAGTTCTCTTTCTTTTCTACATCAAACGCGACTCCCATCAATTCGGTAAAGTAAAAAATGGGGAGACCAATATCCTGCCTCATCTCCAGATTCATCTGGCAGAGGCCGCAGGAGGTGGTGACGCATTGAGCCCCCGCTTCCTTTGCCATTGAGACAATTTTCCCCACCATTTTCTTGACCACCTTGGGATACGTCATCGCCAAGTCCGCACCGCAACAATCAACTTTATAAGACCATTCAACTGGCTCCGCGCCGAGACTTTTCATCAACCGGTCCAGATATTGAGGATTCTCTGGATCATCCAACTGAGTAATTTTAGGATGCCGGACCAAAGCACATCCATAATAACAGGCAACCTTCAACCCATTTAAAGGCTTTTTCACCTTTTCTTGGACTTTCTCCAAGCCAATTCGGTTCAGGACCACATCCATTAAGGCTAAAATCTCCAGGGTGGGCTGGTAGGAGAATCCAACGATCTCTTCAATCTCCTTTCGCCCCGCCTCGTCATTTTTAAGGACATGCTCGACCCTTTTAAGATAGCTGAAACACCCAGCACATGGAACGACCAGAGGCCCTGCCTGCGCAGACTGCGCCTTGGAAATATTCCTCGCTGGAAGGGAGAGAGAAAGGAGACGATTGAGACTGTGAGTCGCTGCGGCTCCGCAACAGTTCCAGTCCTCGATCTCTACCAGCTCTACCCCCAGTGTCTTAAACACCTCATGGGTCGATAACCCGTATTCTAAAGACGAAGAGTGATCCGTACAGCCTGGAAAATAAGAAAATTTCATACTAAACCTCCGACAAACCGAATAAAGCGAATGGCAACGAATAACACCAATATGTTTAATTCTTGAAATTCGTTATCGTTCGGATCATTCGTCTATCTTTCTCTTGTACATTTTTCAAAAATCTTTTTGATCTCTTCCTTTCCCTTGACGAAACTAGGGAGCAACGGAAATTTGCCCTTTAAGAAGAGGATCATACCAGGAAAGAGGGAATCTGCCATTAAGTCTCTGCTCTTGAGCATGTACTCCATCAGCATGGTCACCTCATGAGCCCTACCCCCTCTTCCGACGCTGTGGATGAACGCTTCGTGGAAAAGATGAATATTCTTCTCTTTTGCCGGGACCCCTTCCTCGACGGCCATTTCCCTTAATGTATCCATGAGGATCCCGATGTGGATCTCATTCGGACAACGGGTCCCGCAGGTCTGGCAGTAAACGCAGAGCCAAATGGCACTGCTCCCCATAACCTCCTCTCTCATCCCCATCTGGATCATCCGAATGATACTGTTGGGCCGGACATCCATATAGGGTGCGGTTGGGCACCCCGCGGTGCATTTAAGACACTGATAGCAGAGACTAAGATTCTCCCCGCTCTTCTTCTCGACCTCTTTCAAAAAAGAAGATTCCACTTTTCCCACGCCGGTCGCTTTGTCCAATTTTTTCTCCTCTCTAATTATAAGAGATACGAAGCCCACCCACCACACGGAAGGGCTTTATGGCTTACACTACGTAACAAAGGTATCTACCATTTTCAATATCTGGTTAGAACTACTATTTCTCAGCTCACACGCAAAGTTTGGACAAGAAGCGATGCAGGCTCCGCATCCCTGGCAGAGGGCGCCATGAACGATTGAGATTCCACGATGAGGATCCATGTCCCTCGCTTCGTATGGACAGATTTCCACGCAGATCCCGCATCCACTGCAAATTCCTTCATCGATAAAGGCGATCAAAGGGTCCTGAAGAAGTTTATCCGTAGAGAGCAACGCCTGAATTTTGCTTGCAGTCGCCGAGGCCTGAGACACGGTATCTGAAATATCTTTTGGGCTCTGGCCACAACCGGCAAGGTAGATCCCTTTCGTCGAGCTCTCCACCGGGTAGAGTTTAATATGGGCTTCCGTCAAAAAACCATGTCGATCCACGGTTGCCCTCAGTTTGGCTGCCAGCTCTTTCACCCCGTTGCTCGGAACAATAGCCGTTGCCAGGATGACCATATCGGCTGCCACTTCAACCATCTTTCCCGTCAACGTATCAACCCCTAATACCCTCACTTTCCCATCTTCCTGAAAAACCCTCGAGACTCGGCCTCTCAGGTAGAGAAGCCCCTTCTCCTCAACGGTTTTTTGAAGGAATTCCTCATATCCTTTGCAGTCGGAGCGGATATCCATATAGAAAATGTAAGGCTGCCCGTCCGGGACTTGTTCCTTGTAAATTTTTGCATGTTTGGCCGTGTACATGCAGCAGATCCGCGAGCAGTACGGCATATACCGGTCCGGATCCCTTGAAGCGACACACTGAATAAAGACCATTTCTTTGGGAATTTTCCCATCTGATGGCCGGATGATTTTCCCTTTCGTGGGGCCGTTGGGTGAAAGCATTCGTTCAAAGGCAAGCCCATCGATCACATCCGGAATTTCACCGCATCCGTACTCTCCTAATTGCTCTTTGGGATAGAGTTCGAATCCTGTGGCTACCACAACCGCTCCCACCTTTTCCGAAATCCTCTGATCCTCTTGTTGAAAATCGATGGCCTTTTCCGGGCAGACTTCCTCGCACCGACGGCAACTCCCATCAAGGAAATATCGGCATTGTTCGCGGTTGATCACAGCCTTGTTGGGAACGCTCCCGGGATAGAGGGTATCGATCGCTTTTCGCATCCCCATCCCTCTCTCAAATTCCGAAATATATTCCACGGGGCAGTTCTCTATACAGAGGCCGCATCCGTTGCACTTCCCTCCATCCACCGAAGTTGCCTTTTGCCGAATGACCAGGTCGAAATTCCCCACAAAGCCTTTCACATCCTCCAATTCGGAATAGCAGTGGAGCTGGATCTTCGGATGTTTTTCAACTTCCAATGCCTTAGAGAGGAAACCACTGAAAGCAGGATCGAGATCCGGGAAAGTCTTTGACAACTGGGCCATGTGGCCTCCCAGGGCGGGCTCTCTTTCGAGAAGAATGACCTCGTACCCTCCTTCGGCCAGATCGAGAGAAGCGGTGATTCCAGCAATCCCGCCGCCGACCACCAACACCCTTCTGTTGATAGCCACGGCAACCGCCTCCAGCGATTCATTCCTTCTTACCTTTTCGAGGGTGCTCCGGATGATCTCCTCCGCCTTTCTCGTGGCCTCTTCTTTCTCTTTCTGATGAACCCAGCTGCACTGTTCTCGAATATTGGCAATCTCACAGAGATAAGGATTCATTCCTTGAGATTTGACAGCCTTTCGAAAGGTATTTTCATGCATGTTGGGTGAACAGCAGGCTACGACCACTCCAGTTAGCCCTTTTTCTCGAATCGCCTCTCGGATGGTCTGCTGCCCCGGCTCGGAACACATATAGATGTAATCGGTACTATGGGCAACATCTTCGGTCTTACCTATCTTTTCAGCAACCGTCTTCACATCGACGGTCCCGGCAATATTGACTCCACAATGACAGATAAAAACACCCAACTTTTTCATCGTGATTCGTTATTCGTGATTCGTGATTGGCAAACTGTGAAACATTAATTTACGAGGCACGATTCACCAGTCACGAGTCACGTGTTTAATGCCTCGCAAACAACCCTTGCACTTTGCTCGCTGCCGCATTCGCATGGGCCACTGCATCAGCGATATCTTTCGGTCCCTGGGCACAGCCTGCAATATAGATTCCTTCCACATCCGTCTCGACTGGCCTCAATTTTCTCTGGGCTTCGGTTAAGAATCCGTATTCATCGGTCTTGATGCCCAACTTGCCTGCAAGCTCCTTTGTATTCTTCTGGGAAACGATCGCTGTGGCCAGAACTACCATATCCGCAGAAATCTCGACTTTTTTCCCTGTCAAGGTGTCCACCCCCCAGACAATGACCTTCTCTCCATCTCGAAAGATTCGTGACACCCTCCCTCTCAAATAGAGGATCCCCTCTTCCTCCATCCCTTGTTGGATGAACTCTTCATATCCCTTTCCTGTGGAGCGGATATCCATATAGAAAATATAGGCCTGTCCGTCGTGAACCTTATGTTTGTACAGCCGCGCGTGCTTGGCCGTATACATGCAGCAAACCCTCGAGCAGTAAGGCATATAGCGTTCAGGATCCCTCGATCCCGTACATTGAATGAAGACTACTTCTTTCGGAATTCTTCCGTCCGAAGGCCTGCGAATCTCACCGGTGGTTGGTCCAGATGCAGAATTGAGCCTCTCAAAGGCAAGGCCGTCGATCACATCCGGCACTTCACCGTATCCGTATTCGCCGAAACTCTCCTTGGGGATCAGATCAAATCCCACGGCAGTCACAATCGCTCCCACGTTTTCTTTGACAAAACGGTCCTGCTGCTCATAGTCAATCGCGCCCACCGGACAGATTTTCTCGCACACACGACATTTCTTTTCCTTAAAATAGCGGCAATGCGAAGGATCGATGACGGGTTTATTGGGAACGGCCTGAGGCGACAAAGTATAGATGGCCTTCCCTAATCCCATGCCCCGATCAAATTCAGACGGATTCTTTGAAGGGCATTTCTGCTGGCAGAGGCCACAGCCCGTACATTTCTCCCAATCGACATAGCCCGCCTTCCTCCGAACCGTCACTGCGAAATTTCCAGCCTTTCCTTCAACCTGTTCCACTTCTGAATATGTGAGGAGCTTGATCTTGGGATGTTGACCCGTCTCTACTGTTTTGGGCGTTAGTGTGCACTGTGCACAATCGAGTGTGGGAAAGGTTTCGGAAAGCTGAAGCATCCGGCCTCCGATAGAGGGAAGCTTCTCAACCAGGACCACTTCATACCCTCCGTTCCCCAAATCGATCGATGCGGAGATCCCGGCAATCCCGCCGCCGATCACCATCGCCTTTTTTACGAAACCTCCGTTATCTCCCATCTATAGAAGCCCTTTCTCTTTTAGAAGGGGTAAAGGGTCAACTGCGTTCTGCTCAAATCCCAAGGTTTGACAATCGAGTCCCATCGAAATCCCGAGCAATTGAGTAAAATAAAATACCGGAATCGGTTTGAAGTCCGAATGTTTCTGTTTGATGTCAGACTGTTTGTGATCCACGTTGAAAGTACACATCGGGCATGTCGAAACCATTGCCTCAGCCCCGTTTTTTACAGCCGATCCGAGAATTTTATAAGCACATTCTGTGGCCACATCGGGCGAACCTACCGATTGGAAAGACCCGCAACACTCGATCTTGTATGGAAATTCAACGGCCTCGGCTCCCAAGGCTTCTAGGAAATCCTCAAAAAGAGTGGGCTTCTCCTTATCGTCGAATCCCATCTCCTCAAATGGTCGTAGGAGCATGCATCCATAATAGGCCGCTGCCTTGAGGCCGGCTAACGGTTTTCTTACCTTTTCTTTGAGTTGAGGAAATCCGATGTCTTGTTTCAGGACTTCCAAATAGTGGAGGACTTGAAGGTCTCCCTGATAATGCTTTTCAATGAAATTGTTGATCTTATCTCTCTTCTCCCCATCTCCTTGAATCAATCGGTTTGTCCTTTTGATGACGTTAAAGCAGATCGCGCAGAGAGTGGTCAGGGCCGTTCCTTCTTCCCTTGCCGTTGCCAGAATCCGGGAGGGCGGGAGAAGAGCCATGATGTTATCCGTGGCCAATGGAAAAGTGGCTCCGCAGCACGTCCAATTTTTGAGTTCCTTTAGTTCAAACCCAAGGAGAAGGGAACAGTCCCGGGCCGTCTGATCAAAATTCTTCGCCTTGGTATAAAGGGTACAACCTGGGAAATACAAATAATCCATAAAAACTCCTGAGAATGACAAATGTCAAAGTTCAAAGTTCAAATGAAATCCAAAGTTCAAACGTCAAGAATTTTGGATTTTGTAATTTGACATTCCTTTGGCATTTGGCTGCCTGCACGAAGCCGCTTCGGCGAAGGCAGGGCTTCTGACATTTGAAATTTCCTTAAGAAAGAAATTTTCGAAATCCGCTGACGAAGGCAATCTGGGGAACCTTTTCTAAAAATCCTTCTGGAAACTCGGGTATCTGAACATGATCCTTTCTCTCTTTCTTTCTCAGCACCACCATTCTGAGTGCGTCCATCACTCTGGCAATATCGATTCCTTTCGGGCACCTCGACGTACATTGAAGACAGGAGGCACAAAGCCAAAACGTATTGACTCCCAGAGCTTCCTCTTCCAGGCCCAGCAGCGTATATCGAATAACCTCGTGGGGACCAACGTCCATGGCAAAGGCAACCGGACATCCAGCCGTACAATTTCCACACTGGTAGCAAGCAAATAGGTTTTGTCCGCTGATCAGTTCAACCTTCTTCGCAAATTCATTATGAACCTTCTGTCTCGTTAGTTCGACTTTCATGCTTCCCTCTTTGGTACCCCCTCATTTCATGGTCACGACCGAGATAAGAGATAGCGTGCGTTCGCCGAACACACCATCTCCCTATCTTTGTTATTCCTTTTTGTATTTTTTCTCTCCTTCAATATAGAGGTCATTTCCTCTAACATCATTGACGACAATCACTGGAAGGTCGTCGACGACCAATCTCCGGATCGCTTCCGGACCAAGGTCCTCATACGCTACAATCTCGGCCTTCTTCACCCGTTTGGCC
>DASPPQ010000100.1:0-7934 GCA_035625415.1 Thermodesulfobacteriota bacterium | reverse complement strand
CTCTTTCCCGTTTGCAATATACACTATTTTTAAACCTTTTGGAAATGCGAAAAAGTTGTTGCCATATTTAACATTGCCTGTGGAGCGAGCCCGGCTATTGACTTCTGAATTCCAAGGATTAACCTATCCTCACCTTATCGTTAATAATAGCCAAAATGCGCTCAACGACTGCATCCACAGCCAGCATCGACGTATCGATTTGGATTTCTGACGCTCTCTCGTAGAACGGTTCCCGTGCCAACACCGTTTTTTCTACTTCTTCAAAAGTCCCCTCACCTGTCAAGGCTGGTCTTCGCGTGATTGTTCCAGGGTCCTGATTCATTCTTTTAAGAAGGGTGTCTTGGTCTGCCTTGAGCCAGATAATGAACCCATTTCTTCTTAAGGCTATGACATTGCCCGCGTCAAGCACAGCTCCTCCTCCGGGAGCGATGACCAAATCATTTCCTATTGAAATCTCCTCGATGATACGCTTCTCGAGCATCCTAAAGCGATCCCATCCATGAGATTTTACGATGTCGGTGATCGGAACTCCCTGGCGATCTTCAATAAGATTGTCTATATCCACAAACGTCATCTTGAGGCGGGCGGCCAGCCTGTTCCCGACCGCACTCTTTCCTGAACCGCGATATCCGATGAGAATGATGTTCATAAAAAAACCAGAAATTCGAGGGCGGCAAGTGGAAGATGGAATGTGGTTTTGCCCATTTTCTACTCTCCACTTTCCACTTCCGGCACCTTGGCCCTTAGAATCCTCTTTCAGTAAAGCTTCTGCAAAGTCTCCCAAAATTCTGGGAACGACTTATCCACGCATCGTTCTCCTTTAATCTTTACTCCAGGAACAGCAAGTCCGGCAATAGCAAAACTCATGGCCATTCGGTGGTCATCATACGTTTCGATCTCCGCCCCACGGGCCTTTCCTCCTTCAATCTCCAACCCGTCCTCTTCCTCTCTTACGCGAATACCCATCTTGCTCAGCTCCGCAGCTAGACCATAAATGCGGTCCGATTCTTTAAGACGAAGGTGTCCGATATTCTGAATCACAGTCTTCCCCCGAGCAAAAGCAGCGGTGACTGCCAGGGTTGGGACGAGATCGGGCATTTCGTTCATATCCATTTCAATCCCATGAAGTTCTCTGCCCAGAACTTCTGTCCAGTTATTTCCTCGGATCACCCGGCATCCCATTCTTTCCAATATCTCCAGAAATCCTATGTCTCCCTGGATGGTTGTTGGGTTGAGATTTCCAACTCTTACCTTCCCCTGGCACACCGCTGCAGCGGAAAAAAAATAGGAGGCATTTGACGCATCCCCTTCAATCCGATACTTCTGTGGGAGATAACGTTGCCCTGCCCTGACAAAAAAGGAATGGTATCCCTCGTTCTTTACCTCCACGCCAAAAGCAGACATTACCTCCCGGGTGATGTCAACATAGGGTTTGGAAGTTAAGGAACCGGTCACTTCTATGTTTACATCTCTCTGGGCATAGGGCGCTACCATCAGAAGGCCGGAAAGGAATTGACTGCTTTCTTCACCTTTGATCCTTGCCATACCACCCTTCAATCCCTGGGACTCCACAATCACTGGTGGACAATCATCTCCGCTCTGTGAATAGGCTTCTACTCCCAACGCTCTTAAACCATCCAACAACTCGCCGATGGGCCTCTTCCTCATCCGTTGACTGCCGTCCAGCAGCGTGATTCCCGCCCTGAGCGCAGCCAAGGCTGTTAAAAATCTCATGGAGGTCCCTGAATTACCCACATCGATTCTTTCATCTGTCGCCTTAAACACCCCACCTTTTCCGAGAACTCGGACTTCGTCGTCTTCCCAATGGACCTCCACTCCAAATGTCATCAGTGCCCGGGTCGTATACTCGGTATCCTCACATCGAAGGGCATCGGTTAGAACAGATTCTCCGTCGGTTAACGAACAAACGACAAGGGCCCGGTGGGTATAGCTTTTTGATCCAGGGACAGTCACTACGCCATCACAATGATGCAGGGGGGTTATTTCTATCATCTCTTTCCCTTCTTAAGCCCGGCAGAACGGGTCACTATAGGCCCTCCTTCCAAAGTCCGGAGAAGATCTTTCCTGATCTGTGTGATTTGCAACCTTCTCCCCGTCCAAATCTCAAATTGGGCCGCCGCCTGACGCATGAGCATCTCCAACCCGTTGACCGTAACGCACCCTCTCTGTTTAGCCTCACGGAGGAGTTTTGTCCGCAAGGGCTGGTAGACAATGTCCATGACTATCATTCCCTCTTTCAACAACTTTTTTGGAAGAGGGGTCTCTCCATCTTGTGGATACATTCCGAGAGAGGTGGCATTGATGATCACATCGGCTTCGAGTTCTCCTGTTTTCATCTTGACGAGAGTGGATCGGGACAGATAATCACATCCTAATTCCCCGCTCAACCCTCCCCCCTTCTTCTTCGAGCGATTTACAACGATCAATTGACAATCTCTTTCCTTTAAACCAAAACCTATAGCCCGGGCCGCCCCGCCTGCTCCAAGAAGGACGATCCTCTTCCCTCTCAAACTCGTCTTTTCTCCCAGCGCTTCCAAAGCCCCATCGCAATCCGTGTTATAACCGGTCAGCTTTCCCCCTTGATTAACAATCGTGTTAACAGCTCCAACCTTTTTCGCCAACCCCTCAACCTTATCAAGAAGGGGAACAACCTCGGTCTTGAACGGGATCGTCACGCTTACCCCCCTCACACCAAGTCCCCTGATCCCTCTCAGAGCATCTTCAAGATCCTTTACTTCAAACGCCAAATAGACAGCGTTGCAACCCAATCTTCTAAGAGCTCCGTTGTGAATCGCGGGACTCAAGCTGTGATGGACCGGATTTCCGATAATTCCGTAAAGCTTCGTCTCAGCGTCTATCATCTCATCTTTTTCCGTAACATCTTGGAAGTCTCGCTTTTGCCGGTAGCCGAAAATCCCCGTCACATTTCACTTCGATGAGTTAGAGTTTCAGCATTTTCCAGATCCCTTTCATCTCGTCAACCGTCAACTGCCCGGGAGCAGAAGCCTTACCCCTGCTGAGCGAAGCATACGTCCAGGCCGCTCCTAAAAAGGGGGAAAAGATGCGGCTGAGCTTCCCCCTTTCACCCATACAGAAGGCGACGATCTTCTGCCTTCTTTTTCTGGCAAAAGGAATAACCGACAGGATGCTCAGATTATCTTCCCACGACCTGGCAAAGGAGACAATCTTGATCACATCCGCTCTCAATCGAATCATCTGGCCAAAGAGCCTTTGTAGTTCTTTGGCAGAAGGGGTCCTATGAAAATCATGGAAGGACAGGATCACTTGTGTTGGTCCTTTATTCCTTATCAATCTCCGAAGGAAGGACCTTTCTGTTGCCAATTCGACATCGACGTAATCTCCCTCCAGGTCAATGGCTTCCTGTAAAACGCCCAACCTTTTTCCCTCTTCTCCTTTGTATTTGCCACCTTCTTCCTCTCTTCGATGGGTAACGATAAGAGGCTTCTGCCGACTCTCAAGAAGAGGTGGCAGGTTCACGCTGCCGAGATAGTCAACCCGAAGCTCAATGAGGTCTGCCCGTCGGTTGGCTTCCTTGATAGCGGTCAAGGCTTTTTCTACGGTTGTCTCGACGATAGGAATACAAAGGTTTTCCACCTTTTTCACCTTTCTTCCATGGTCTCATCTATCTGAACCGAATCTTCTTATCCGACAGAAAACATAACACAGGCTTAAAGATCGAACAAGAACTCACGAGTAATACAGGAGTAAAAAGAACGAAGTCCGCTGGACTGGATGTTGCTAAGGCAGACCGCCGAAAGGGTAGTTTTTAATCTCGCCTGTTAATACCCATCTCAAGCAGAAATCATTTCAGCCCAATGACAAAAAAAGGGCCTCTGCTACATTCTTTATCGGACCTCCCATTCCGATTAATCCTTCACAATTCACATAGTTTTACCGTCAAGATGCTTTTGGCATCGAACTTGCCTCCAATTCACACGAGCCATTCTTTGTCCATACCTTTTCCACGGTGGGTAAAATGAAGATACCTTCTGATCCGAAAGAGAAACGGAAATATCCGAGGGTGTTAATCAACATGCCCCTCAATTTCAGGATGACCGAGGATTCGAATCACAGCACGGGACTGGTCATTAACGCAAGCGAGGCGGGTCTCCTCATTCAAACCTTCAAAGATATGCCCATCGGGCAAAGAATAACCATTGAAGTTTCGTCCCCAAAGAGAGCCAAGCTTATTAAATTCAGTGCGATGACTGAGATTATTTGGAAAGATCTGTATATTTGGGATGACTGGGAAGCATATCAATATGGCCTAAAATTTAGTTACCTCTCGTACGAAGATTATCTTAAGCTGAAACAGATTCTTAGCAACCCATCCAATCTGAAAGAGGACGATGAGTCTGGCCAGAGTCAAAGGTTAGTCATCAAAACAAGGTCGTAGTCACCAAAACAACAACTTCTTTTCTGCCCCGACTACTTTAGCCCGCGTGATCGCTCAGAAAGAATGAAACCCAATAAAGTTTCAGGTCTCTATCCACCGATACTTTTATATATTGACTTATGAGAGAAATAGTCAGAAAATGTTTGGGAAACGATCACCTCGGTCGGTTTTCTCTTGAATACCCAAATGGGGAATCGTAGCCGGTCCTGAAGCTTTTTATGAAAAAAAAACTTGCCCAAATTCTTTTGGTTATCTTAATCTCCGTCTGCATTCCATTTTTTGCAGCAAATCTCGAATATCGTGATTTGGCAGGGGCTGGTTTTTTCGCTTATGATATTAGCATTGAGAATTTCGACTGGGATAATCTTTCAGCGGATTGGCAGGACGCATCTGAGGGATTCCTGTCAAGTGGCTTTTCTCTTACGGCCATTTCAAGCCTTGGTCTCCTGGAACAGCTCCGTTACCTTTCTTTCGCAACCTGTTCCCTTGACCAAATAACCTTCACGCTTCGTTGCTGAAAGAACCTCGGAACGGTCCGTTTGTTCGCTGGCATTACGTGTCTTCATTCACTTTACAAACAAACGATCGCAACGCCTGGCACCGGTCCTGAAGTCATTGATGGAGTTGGGACCTTCTTCCAAGAAGAAATCTGTGTTGAGGAAGTCCGTGGGGTGTCGAAATGACAGTTTACCCAAAAAGTTTCAGGATGATTGTGGCCGTCCTTCTTTTCATCGCTATGGGAGGATTACCGGCCAAGCGGGTTTATTCCCAAAATTCAAGTATAAAAATTGGATCCGTCGATATCCAGAAGGCGGTCAACGAGTGTCAAGCGGGGAAGGAGGCCAAACAGGCGCTCAGCAAGGAGGTAGAAAAATATCGGGTGCTCATCGCCGAAAGGCAGAAGGACCTTCAAAGTACGAAAGAGTCTCTCGAAAAGCAGGGTCTGATGTTGGCCCCAGAGGCCAGGATAACTAGAGAAAAAGAACTCCAGACCAGGCTTCGAGATTTTCAGAGATGGGGGGAGGACGTTCAGAAGGAGCTTAATCAGAAGCGGGCAGAGATGGAGCGAAGCATTTTTATCGGCCTTCAGAAGGTGATTCAAAAGGTGGGTGCCGACGGAGGTTACACCCTTATTCTGGAGAAAAACGAGACCATCGTGCTCTTCATTTCCAAGCCTACCGACATTACGGATCTCGTGATTAAAGCGTTTGATGCCCAGAAGAAATAGCATCACGAAAGGCATACAGGATGAGAAGTTCTTAAACAACGCAGATAGCCTTGCCTATTCCGTAAAAAGGTGTCGTGATGAAACTCTTAGGAGGTGGACGGCTATGTCAGTGAGAATGATTATCGACCGGAAGGTGAAGAAGGGAAAGGAAGCGGATTTCGCCAGGCTTCTGAGGGCGTTGAGATCGAAAGCCATTTTTTCAAAAGGCTATATCTCAGGGGAGATGCTTCGAAACCGGGACGACCATCAAAATTATATCGTAATCACAGCATGGCAAAGCGTCGCGGACTGGGAGAGATATGAAAGGGCTCCAGAGACAAGTAAGATCCATGCCAGGATTGAAAAACTGATGGCCAGGCCTACGAAGGTAAAAATGTGTGTCCACGCTTAGATTGTTATCTCTAAAATAAAAGTCCTTCTCGGTTCTATCTACCCCGCCTTATGACGCCGTCGCTCATTCTTAGGTGTTTAAGTCCAGGCCGACACGAACGCGTCGGCTAAGCAGGAGGATTTTCGTGACTGAATTTTGGAAATTATCCGGATTGGAGTTGAGGGAAATGATAGCTGCCAAAGAAGTGAAACCCTCCGAAATCATGGCAACCGTCCTGGCCCGAATCGAGAAACTGAATCCTAAGCTCAACGCCTTCTGTACCATCACTCAGGATTCAGCCATGGCCGAAGCGCGGCAGGCCGATGAAGAAATGACCAAGAAGAAGGACACACGGCCGCTCTTCGGCCTTCCCGTGTCCATTAAAGATTTGATTTTCACGAAGGGTATCCGCACAACCTTCGCCTCCAAAATGCATGAAAATTTTATACCCGACCAAGACGAGGTCGTTGTGGAGAGGCTTAAGGCGGCCGGAGCAATTATCATTGGTAAAACGAATTCGTGTGAATACGGCTATAAAGCTGTAACCGATAACCCCCTTTGGGGAATCACCCGCAACCCCTGGAACTTGGAGATGACGCCAGCCGGTTCGAGTGGCGGCGCGGGAGCAGCTGTGGCCTCCGGTATGGGGCCTTTGGCCTTAGGAAGTGATGGCGGCGGCTCCGTCAGGGCGCCGGCAAGTTTCTGCGGAATCTTTGGCCTCAAGTCATCCCGCGGGAGGATACCGATGTATCCCTTGCTTTCAGGCTGGGAAACGCTCGACAGACGCGTGGCTCACTACGGCCCTCTGACCCGCACCGTGGCCGATGCAGCCATAATGATGGAGGTGATGGCTGGCCCGGACGAACGGGACCCTTCGTCATTGCCCGGAGCAAGGGTCGATTACCGAAAGGAAACGAAAAAGGGGATTCGAGGCCTGCGCATTGCCTGGAGCAGGGACCTGGGCCATGTGGTCGTTGATCCGGTAGTCGGAGAGGCCCTTGAGGGCGCAGCCCGCGTTTTTTCAAAGATGGGGTGCAAGCTAGAAGAGGCCGCCCCCGAGTTCCCACTGATGCATGATGCTTTTCGACTTCTTTTCGCTGCGGATTGTGCGGGCGCCCTTGGAGCTCATTTGGATGAGTGGAAAGGTCGTTTGGATCCGGGGTTGGTAACGTTAACTGAAATTGGTCTCAAGACCGGCGCCGTCGATTACGTGCGCGCGGTAAACCGATGCCATATCCTTTGGGAAAGACTGCAGCCTTTCTTTGCAAAATATGATTTGCTCCTAACCCCCACGCTGCCCCTCCCCCCTTTTCCTGTGGGCACCGATTGGCCCAGAGAGGTTGCCGGGCAGAAGGTCCATCCTTTGAATTACCTCGGCTTTACTTATCCATTTAATTTAACCGGCCAGCCAGCGGCCTCTTTGCCCTGCGCCTGGGCAGCAGATGGGTTACCCATCGGTCTCCAAGTCGTAGGCAGACGTTTTGAGGATGGCACCGTTTTAAGGGCAGCGGCAGCCTTCGAGGCGGCCAGGCCGTGGAAGGATAAATGGCCCGATTGATCGCTTCCTTCTCCCTCCTGCTCCAGCGTCTTCCGGATCCCCAACGATCCTATTCACATCCACCATTACTCGACTTCAAACGTTACGGGTTTTAGCGGCTTCCGATTGACACGCAGTTGAAAGACGTCGGGCCTGGCATAGTGTCCCGCCACATCAAGGGTGCGGCGGGAAACGGCCGCAAGGTCAGGATCGATTTCTCCGTAGAGTATGCCCTCTTCATTCCGCATGGGCCCCGAAACAATTTTCCCGCCCGGTTTAATCACGACAGAGTCCCCCGGGTTGACCCACTCTTCAGGGTCGGGATAGAGATTGATCTTCTTCGGGAAGGTTTCCGGAATGT
>DASPPQ010000099.1:0-3270 GCA_035625415.1 Thermodesulfobacteriota bacterium | reverse complement strand
CAACAAGCTGGATCAGCTTTGTCGCGATCGCGCTTTGTTTGACTCTGTCTTCATATTTCTTGAGCTTAAAATGCTTCAATCTTGCATCGTCCGAGGTGAAGACGGCCCAATAATTCTGGGTTTCAATACTTACCTCCTTTTGCGGAACGACCTTTCGCCTGGCAGGGGATTTTCCTCCCATTAGGAGCCTCGGTTCTCCTGATTCTGTCCTTTTTTCTCCTGTCTTCTCTGGAGGGTTCTCCTCCTTTTTTACTTCCTGAGGTTGCGTGTTACTATGTGGGGGGGGAAAGAATTTTGACTGGATGAACAACCAGGCCATTAAAATTATAAATGTCAATAATATCGCAAGGATAGCTCTCTTTTCCATGTTTCCCTTGCTCTAAATCTCCTTCCTAAGATTTTTTGATACTTTCGGGGACCGGATCGTATCCGCCAGGATGGAAAGGATGACACTTGGCAAGCCTCTTGGACATAAGGAAGACTCCCTCTATGACTCCAAAGCGCCGGATCGATAGCAAAGCATAAGAGGAACACGAAGGGGTAAAACGGCAGCAAGGTCCGAGGAGGGTTGAAAACGTGTGCTGGTAGAGACGAATTAGTATGATCAATCCATCTTCCATCAATTTGTAAGTCGTTCCCTTTTTCATAAAATGAAGAGCCTACCCAGTTCTTCCTCCGCTTCCTGACCCCGATGAATCGAACATCCCGTTTTGATCATCAAAATAAAATCATAAGATCCCTTGATGTGATGTTTACGAACTCGGAAAAATTCTCTAATGTACCGTTTCATTCGATTCCGAAATGTCGCTGGGCCAATTTCTTTCTTGGCCACGATTCCTAACCGATGGAATGCGCACTCATTCTTTTGTTTGAAAAGGATAAAACTTCGAGAGGAAATTCTCCTCCCAAATTTCATGACCCTTCTGAAATCCTGAGGTTGAGTGATCCGCTCCTTTTTTGTAAACTTGAAGGGTCCTTTCACCGCGATCCTCATCCCCATCTATCTGCTGATCGGATTCCCCTACCCCCTTCAGGAATGCAAGATTCAAACGGTCAACTTTTTCCTTCCCTTCATTCGCCTCCGCTTCAAGACATTTCGGCCGCTCCTGGTACTCATCCTCTCCAGGAATCCGTGCGTCCTTTTGCGTCTGAGATTGCTCGGCTGGTATGTCCTTTTCATCGAATCCCTCTTTATTAGAGTGGCTTATTTTCTGAAATGGTTAAACTTTAATTTTAAACCACATTTATCACCTATTGTCAAGATTGCCTCTCAATTTTGTCATCTGCAAATTAAAAGTGCACACTTCCCCCCTGGTCCAGGGATATGATCTGAAACCCTAAAGGAGGTTTAAGATTATGTCCCAAGTCCATAAACGATTTACTTCAGACCAAGTCAAGGAGCTTCTCGACCGCTATTTAAACAACGAGGTGGAGCGACACTACCTCCAGGAGATTCTGGGAATTAAAAAGAGGCGATTTTTTGCGCTCCTGAAGCAGTATAGAGAAGATCCTCAGTCTTTCACGATTCAATACGGGAGAAGGACGCCTTCCCGAACCCTTTCTCCTAAGATTGAAAAAAATATCCTCCGAGAGTTAACCGTTGAAAGGAAAATCATCGAAAACAAAGACATTCCGCTCAAATCTTATAATTACAGCTATATCAAAAACCGCTTGCTGACCACCTACCACCAGAAAGTTTCTTTAAACACGGTTATTCATCGTGCGAAAAAGCATGGATTTTATATCAAGAAACCCAAAAGAACCACCCACGACCGCGAGGTCTTGACCCGTTATGCCGGAGAACTGATTCAGCACGACTCCTCGCTCCATCTCTGGGCACCTGCTGCTCAAGAGAAATGGTATCTCATCACGTCCCTCGATGATCACAGCCGATTCATATTTTATGCCGCCCTGGTCAAGAAAGAGACCAGCTGGACTCATATCCAGGCCCTCCAAACCGTCATCCTTCGTTATGGTCTTCCTTTCGCCTACTACGTCGACTCTCATTCCATCTTCCGATTCGTCCAAGGAAGAGATTCCATCTGGCGAAAACATCACCTTCTGACCGATGAGGCCACACCTCAATGGAAACAGGTTTTACAGGATTGCAAGGTCAAAGTCACCCATGCTCTTTCTCCCCAAGCGAAAGGCAAGGTCGAACGACCTTATGGTTGGCTCCAAGACCATTTAATCCGAACCTGTGTCCGAGAAGACATCGCCGATATCAAACCAGCCCAACAGATCCTCAAACGAGAAGTTCACCAATATAACTACCGCCAAGTTCACTCCACTACCCAGGAAATTCCCTATGTTCGTTTTCAAAGAGCTCTAAAGGAGAAGCGTTCCCTCTTTCGAGAGTTCAAAATCCCGCCCCCTTTCCAATCTGCAAAGGATATCTTCTGCCTTCGAGCGGATCGAATCGTAAACTCTTACAGACAAATTTCACTCGCCTCCTTGCAATTCAAAGTTCACGCTGATCCAACAAAACAAGTAAACCTTCGTATTCACCCCCTCAATGCTCAAGTCTCTGAAATCAGATTCTGGTGCGAAGGAAAGTTAGTCGATGTCCAAAAAGTCAAGAACTCAGACCTTAAAGGTATGCACTCTTAAATTGAAAAGTGTGCACTTTTAAAATGCTGCTAACAGCATAAAAATTTCTGTCATTCCGCATCTCAATTGTCTCACTTTTCAGAATTGAAACTGTCTTGGTTGCAGGGCCCGCAATGAATCCTTTTTGTTCCTTATGCCCCATGTTCATGGACCCAATACCAGAACGAGACCGAGTCCTTAGCATCGAAAAACCTCAAAAAACCCGTTGCATAAGGATGTCCAATAAGAAGACCTTATTAAGACAACCGAGATACGGAATTTTGAGACAATTGAGATTCTGGACCAAAAATTTGTTTTGAAAAATTTTTTTTGAAGGGCAGCTGCGAAATACGATGCTTGCCTTATCCTCTATTTTTTGTTAACGTGACATCAACCCTTGCGCTCGTTGCCAAGATTGCCAAGAAGAATGGAGGAAGGAAGAATGCCCGGGGAAAACCAAAACAAAGTGATGACTACCCAGAAGGCCATCCGTCGTTTTGTGAACGACGGTGACCATCTCGTGATTGGCAATTACACGGTGGGGACCTGCTACAACCAGATCGCCGAGATTGTACGGCAGCATAAGAAGGGATTGACCATCTACAGCCAATCTGGGGTGTTCGACGTCGAAATGCTTATCGCGGGCGACTGCGTGAGTAGAGTAGTAACCACCTATTGTAT
>DASPPQ010000098.1:0-15093 GCA_035625415.1 Thermodesulfobacteriota bacterium | reverse complement strand
CATCAATTGCCATACGGTTTTACCGCCTCATATTCCCAGTGCTTCTCGCCATACCGGACGTCAGATGCCTAAGATGGCGGCCAGAAGACTTGGTAGTAGGACTCATCTGTGAATGAAGTGGTTTGTCCATAATGACAGCTTTATAAAACCCGTACAAACTCTAGAAATATATCGGTATCGATAAGAACAAAACGAGCAACAAGGATTTTCGTTTATGTTTTTGTCAAATATATTGATACTCAAAATTTGATCTAATTCTCTTTTCGGGGAGCTAGGGGCTTAATGGGCAACGGAAAGAAACGGTTGAATCTGATTCAAAATTGATATTATTTCAAAGTCTGATAGAGTCGCTCGATTAAAATATTAAATAATTATTTTGGAGGCGATTGGATCTACACCTTTAGTAAAACTGAACCGCATGTCAAAAGGTCTGAATGCGGAAATTTTGAACTGGGGTCCCTGCATTGACATAAGTTGTTGATGTCATTATTGCAACACAGTGATTCGGACATAAGACACTGCGGTTAAATCTGAAAGTGTCGAGGAATTAGGGTCTCTTCTAGCCCAGGAGGAAATCAGTGTCAAACCTTACAGAGCTCTTCAAAAATGGATCCATCCCCCTTGTTCTCCAAGACAGTGTCGGAAGAAACCCGAAAAAATGCCGCGTTCCTTATTATTCTTTTTAGAATCGTCATTCACCAAACTATTTAGTTTTCATTTCTTATTTGTCCTAGCAAAATCACCATTTCTGAAAAGTGCATATTTCTGCTATCGATGTGGTGTTTTTTGAAACCCAAAAACATAGGATTTGAAGATCAAATAGAAACATCCCCTCATTCTTTTCAAGGAATTATATTGGCAAGATGTTCAACTTCTGTATACTGCTGCCGTCAGGCGTTTAACTTCCTCTGAAATCGTTTCTTGAATCTCACCCTACAATAGGAAGCCTTCAAATCGTAATTATTTCCATTAGATGATAAATACTGTATTGTTCCTGTAAAAATACAGCATCCATCCCATTTACCTTTTTCAAACGCCAGTAGTAGCCTGAAGGTATGGGACAAAGAATTTCCCAGCGGTGAGAGGAGCGATTTACATCACCAACTTGAGGTCTAAACTCAACAAAAGGAGGCGAGGCAAGAAGCCCGTGCCGATCAAGGATGAGCCTGAGCGGCGCGAGGGCAAGACACTCTATTTTTTATTTGCCGAACGGCAAGGGTCGCGGTTAAGAGAGCATCCGGCAAAGCCAAACCTTCCGCAGAGGGGCGGGATCATAGGAGGTAAAGTATGCATCCATACGCAAGCTACGAAGGTCGGGAAACAATACCCCTGCAGCGGTAAGCAGACTTCTTGCAGAGAATATCGTTTTTCATAGCCCCGTTTTGCTGCGTGCCGCGGAGGGTCGCGAGAAGGTGGCTACTATTCTTGCGGCGTCACTTAAAGTCCGGGCCCTGATCTTTAGAAGTCAGATGATTTGGGAGAAGTAACCGCACCGGAAAGGACCGTTATGACCGATACAACTAGTGGACTTCCGCTGACCAGCTCTCGTGCTGAGGAGATATTTCCCATATTAACTCTGGCACAGATTCGTCGCATTGCAGCACACGGGCACATGCGCCCGATCCAGCGTGGCGAGGTGCTCGTTGAACAGGGAGACAGCGCCGTACCGTTCTTTGTGGTGGTCTCGGGCGAGATCGAGATCGTGCGTCCCTTAGGTGCCGCTGAGACCCTTATCACTGTCCATCGGCCGGGTCAGTTCACGGGCGAAGTCAACATGCTCTCGGGCCGGCGGGCTCTCTTCCGAATGCGTGTCACCAAGCCGGGTGAGGTGATCGAACTTGATCACCAACAGATGCTGGCGTTGGTGCAGACCGATGCCGAACTCGGCGAGATCGTCATGCGTGCTTTCCTTCTCCGCAGGGTTGAGTTGGTGGCGGCCGGGATGGGAGATGCTGTGCTCGTCGGCTCGACCCATTCCGCCGGTACGCTTCAAATCAAAGAGTTCCTGATGCGCAACGGCTATCCTTACTCCTACATAGACCTCGAACGGGATCCTGACGTCCAGAACCTGCTGGATGTTTTCCATATCGCCGCCAGTGAAATACCCGTGGTGATCTGCCGCGGCCAGCTGGTGCTGCGGAACCCGACTAACCAGCAAGTCGCCGACGGTCTTGGTTTTAACGAGGCTGTTGACCAAACACACCTGCGCGATCTCATCATCGTTGGTGCGGGTCCTTCGGATTGGCAGCAGCCGTTTACGGCGCTTCAGAAGGGCTTGACATTTTGGTGCTGGAGGCGAGTTCACCGGGTGGTCAGGCAGGTTCAAGTTCAAAAATTGAAAATTACTTGGGGTTCCCAACCGGTATCTCGGGCCAGGAACTCGCAGCTCGGGCATACAGCCAGGCGCAGAAGTTCGGCGCCCAGATCCTTATCGCCAAGGGCACGCGACTCGCTTCCGACCGCAAGCCATATGTCGTCGAAGTGGAGAACGGGGCTCGAATTCCGGCACGCACGGTCGTGATTGCGACCGGGGCGGAGTATCGAAAGCCCCCATTAAAAGAGCTTTCGCGCTTTGAAGGCGCGGGGGTCTACTACGGCGCGACCTTTGTGGAAGCGCAGTTGTGCGGCGGAGAAGAAGTGATCGTGGTTGGCGGAGGAAACTCAGCCGGCCAGGCTGCCGTGTTTCTGGCGGAGACGACAAAGCGCGTGCACATGCTCGTCAGGTCGGCCGGTTTGGCCGAGAGCATGTCACGCTACCTGATTCGGCGGATCGAAGAGACTCCTGCGATCGTATTGAGGCCGCAGACGGAGATCGTGGCGCTCGAAGGAGGGGATCACCTCGAATCCGTTCGCTGGCGAAACAGTCAAACGGGGCAAACTGAGGAGCACAAGATCGGCCACGTTTTCGTCATGGCCGGCGCCGTTCCGAACACCCGTTGGCTCGATCGCTGCGTCGCGCTCGACGCGAAAGGCTTCATTAAGACGGGTCCCGATCTGTCGCCAGGAGATCTGAGCTCTGCACGCTGGCCCCTTGCCCGTCCGCCGTACTTGCTCGAAACCAGTGTGCCGGGAGTCTTTGCAGTAGGCGACGCGCGTAGCGGCAGTATCAAGCGCGTCGCGTCCGCGGTTGGCGAAGGATCGGCTGCAATTTCGTTCGTTCATCAGGTACTCCGCGAATAAGAAACAGGTCGAACCGCACCGGGATTGGAAGAATAACGATGAACCATAAGAGGGTCTCTTTCTCGAATACCTGTATATAGGCCAGCGGTTCAGGTCCGGCACATATCGGATCGACGAAGAGCGGATCAAATCATTCGCGGCAGAATTCGGGGTTCACCTTCGGCTCGCGGTGGTAGCACGCCACGAAACTGTGCATTGGAGAAAGATTATGACCGAGTGTACACATGTCAAGCAAATCCGGTTTACGACCACAGACAAACACGTTTGCGAAGAGTGCTTCAAAAGTGGCGATAGCTGGGTCCATTTACGTCTGTGCCTTCAATGTGGACATGTGGGCTGTTGCGATTCGTCGAAAAATAAGCACGCGACAAAGCACTTCCATGAAACCAAACACCCGCTAGTACGCTCCATCGAACCTGGAGAAGCATGGGTCTGGTGCTATGTGGATGCAATCGTTCCGGGAGAACTAAGTGGACGCACATTTGTGCCTTCGAGCGGCTAGCGTGACGAACCCGTGCGAACGCGACATCGCTTGGCTCTTGTCTCGTTCCAGATGGTCAAGGGCGCGACGCTGAAGATCTACAAGGGAGCCCCGCACGGCATGTGCACGACTCTGAAGGATCGGGTCAACGAGGATTTGCTCACGTTCTTCAAAGCATAGGTGATCAAGCGCCGGGGTGACAAAGGAAGGTGCATATAGGCCCTTTGGAAAGAATGGGGGAAAGCCTAAGGAGTAAGGGATATGTCTGAGACCCAGTAACGGTCGTTCACCCCGTTAGAAGTGATGCCCCCCATGCTGTGCAGCGTGGTTAGGTCCCAGAATAATTCGGGCGGGATTTTGAAGGTCCGCTGGAATTTCTAACGGGGTTAAAGTGACAGAAGATCTGAGGATAAAGTAATGGTTTGCCAAAAAAGAGAGATCCCTCGTCTGATTCGCCGAGTGCTAACTTGTGTACTATGTCTGATGTTTGGTGTTTATGTGGGGGCGTGTAAAGAAAAAACCCCTCCTCCTCCGCCACCGCCCACTGTTACGGTCGCTCAACCCGTCCAACGGACAGTGACGGACTACCTCGAACTGACCGGTAATACACGGGCCATCAAGACGGTGCAACTGGTTGCTCGGGTGGCAGGGTATCTGGATAAAGTCTTCTTTCAGGACGGACAATTCGTAAAAGAGGGTCAATTGCTCTTTCTCATTCAACAGAACACGTACCAGGACAACCTGCGGCAAACCGAGGCAGCAATTTTACAGCAGAAGGCCCGGCTGGAATATGCCGAAATTCAATTGGCCCGTTATTCTAAGTTGGTTCAGGAGAAAGCGGCTTCTCAAACCGACGTAGACAACTGGCGGTATCAAAGGGATTCGGCCCAGGCCAACCTGCAGGCGGCGGAAGCGCAACGTGACCTGGCCAAACTCAATTTGGGTTATACGGAGGTCAGATCTCCTTTTGATGGAAGGATTGATCGGAGGCAGAAAGATCCGGGTAACCTGGTAGGGTCAGGTGAAAATACGGTCCTGGCAGAGATCAACCAGATCAATCCGATCTATGTCTATTTCAATATCAGCGATGCGGATCTAGCTCGCCTGATAGGGGAGACTCATTGGACGCCAGGCCAGGCTCGTGCCGTAAAATGGCCGGTCTTGGGGGGCCTCCTTACCGAAAAAGAGTATCCTCACAAAGGCCAGCTCGATTTTGCATCCATTAGCCTCACCTCCACCACCGGTACCTTGCTGATGCGCGGAGTCTTCTCAAACCCTGATGGGAAGATTCTGCCGGGACTCTATGCCCGGGTGCATGTGCCTGTTAAGGAAGGACCTGCTTTTTTGGTGCCTCAGGAGGCTATCGGTTATGACCAACGTGGATCATATGTGTTGATGGTGAACGAAAATAATGTGGTGCAACGTTCCAGCGTCAGAATTGGGACACTGGTAGACCATCTGCGTGTCGTTGAAGAAGGTCTGACGGGAAACGAATGGGTTGTCATAAGGGGCGTGCAGAAAGCCATTCCCGGACGACAGGTCACCCCTGAGCGGGAAGGAGTCCAAAGGCCTGGCATAGGCTCTCCCCAATCCCAAGATCAAAGGAAGGTGAAGCCATGATCTCCCGGTTCTTTATCGAACGACCTATTTTCGCAAACGTTATCGCGATCGTCACAGTTATCATCGGGTTTGTGTTCCTCTTTCGTTTGCCGGTGGCCCAGTATCCCCAGATCGTGCCACCGACCATCCAGGTGACTACACGCTACCCGGGGGCGAGCGCCGAAGTCGTCGCGGCAACGATCGGGGTGCCCATCGAGCAGGCGGTTAATGGTGTCGAAGGCTCGATCTACATGTCCTCCACCAGCGGAAGCGATGGCTCCTACGCCCTGACGATTACCTTCAACGTTGGCACCGATCTCAATACTTCCATTGCACTGGTCCAAAACCTGGTCAACAGCGCCCTGGCCCAGCTTCCGGGCAGCGTCCAGCAGCAGGGGGTCACGGTCAGAAAGGTTTCCCCGAACATATTGCTGGTAGCTGGCCTCTATTCCGAGGATGATCGGTTTGAAGAAATTTTCCTTTCCAATTACGCTGTGATTAATCTCCAAAACCCCTTGGCCCGGCTTCCGGGTGTCGGCCAGGTTGCCGTCAGAGGTGCAGGTGCTTACAGCATCAGGGTCTGGCTTGATCCCAACAGGCTCCAGACGTTTGGCCTTACGACAGCGGATGTCCTGACGGCTATCCAGGGCCAGAATGTTGAGGTCATTGCAGGACAGCTCGGTACTCCGCCGGTGCCAAAAGATCACCCCTTTCAGTTCACAATCAATGCTCTTGGCCGGCTATCCGATACGAGCCAGTTTGAAGACATCATCATTAAGACTGCGACTAGCCAGGCCCCGCAGATCGTGCGGCTGCGGGATATAGCCCGAGTCGATTTGAGCCAGCAGAGCTTCAGTAATTTTTCGCGCTTCACCGGTCACAAGGCGGCCCTGATCCTCATTTTTGCCCTGCCGGATGCCAATGCCATCGCCGTCGCCGACAGTGTTTATCAGGCCATGGCTAACATGAGCAAGAAGTTTCCCGAGGGCCTGAAATATGCCATCCGGTACGATACCACCACGTTTGTCCGGGAGGCCATCTCCGGTGTATATGAGACCCTGATCATAGCCGGAATCCTTGTGCTCATCGTGATTCTTCTGTTCTTGCAAAGCTTCCGGGCGATGCTCGTTCCGGCCACTACCGTTCCGGTGACCATCATTGGCGCTTTCATCGCTATCGCCGCGCTCGGTTTCACAGTAAACCTGATGACCTTGTTTGCGCTGATTCTGGCGATCGGCATCGTGGTAGACGACGCTATCATCATCGTAGAGAACAGCTCCTATTACATCGAAAGGGGAATGCCACCAAAGGAAGCCACCATCAAAGCGATGCAGGAGATGACAGGACCAGTAATGGGGATCACCGTGGCCCTGGTTTCAGTCTTTCTGCCGGCAGCCTTTTTGCCCGGCATCACCGGACAGATCTTCCGTCAATTTGCGCTCGTCATTGCTTCTACTACGGTCATCAGTGCCATCAATGCCCTGACCCTAAAGCCTGTCCAGTGCGCCTTCTGGTTGAGACCTCGCAAAGAAAAACCTCCCAATTGGTTCTACCGGGGATTCAACAAGGCCTTCCAGGCCATGACGGATGCCTATATGGGAATCGTCACGCGGATGGTGAAGCGCCCGGTTCTGATGATTATCTTTTTTGGAATCATCATCACTCCTTCGTTCTTGGTGTTCTTGAGCCGGCCCACGGGCTTTCTGCCCACCGAGGACCAGGGTTACGCCATCTTGGTGTACCGCTTACCGGAAGGTGCGTCACAGCCCCGGTCAGAGGAAGTTGCGGGCAAAATCAACGGGATTCTAAAAAAAACGCCCGGAGTTGGGTTCTGGGTAGTCATCGGAGGTTTTTCAATCCTGGACAATGCCAACGTCTTCAATATTTCGACAACCTTTGTCGTTTATAAGGACTGGAAGGAACGCGGCTCCGCTTTAAGCCAGGACAGGATCGTCTCCAGCATCAACCGTGAGCTTGCGAGTATCCAGGAAGCGCAGGCCTTTATGGTGATCCCGCCACCGATCCGGGGGCTTGGCCAGACAGGTGGCTTCCAGATGATGGTGGAAGACCGCAGTAGCCTCGGCCTGGCTGAACTGCAGAAGACCACGTACGACCTCGTCCAGAGGGGAAACTCCCAGCCCAGCCTGCAACGCCTTGCCACGACCTTCAGCGTTAGCAGCCCCCAGCTCTACCTGAATATCAACCGGACCAAGGCGCAGTCGCTGCAAGTCCCCTTGTCGAATGTCTTTGACACCCTCCAGGCCTACTTGGGATCCTCCTTCGTCAATCTGTTTAATAAGTTCAACCAGGTGTTTCAAGTTTATATCCAGGCCGACAACCGCTATCGTCTGCTGCCCAGGGACATAAAAAATTTATATGTCCGTAACCAGAATGGCCAGATGGTGCCCCTTGGGACTATCCTGGATATCAATCAGATCATGGGCTCCGAGCTTGTCACGCGCTATAACCTCTATCCAGCGGCGGCCATTTTTGGCTCCGCCGCTCCCGGATTTAGTTCCGGCCAGGCCATTGGCCAGATGGAACAACTAGCTGCCGAAACTTTGCCAGAGGGCATGGCCTACGACTGGACCTCGACGAGCTACCAGGAAAAACAGGTCGGCACCCAGGCTTACTTCATCTATGCCCTCTCCATAATTCTGGTATACATGGTGCTGGCCGCTTTATATGAGAGCTGGACTTCTCCCGCGGCGGTTATTCTGGTTGTCCCCGTAGCCCTGGTAGGGGTCCTTCTATCCCTCATCATTCGCGGCTACGAAACCGACCTTTACACTCAGATAGGCCTGGTACTGATGATTGCCCTGGCGAGCAAGAATGCCATTCTTATCGTGGAATTTGCGCGCGACTTGCACCGGGAAGGTCTGTCCGTAACGGAGGCCGCTATTGAAGCGACCCGTCGCCGATTCCGCCCCATCGTTATGACGTCCTTTGCTTTCATTATGGGGGTGGTCCCGCTTCTGATCGCCTTTGGCCCGGGCGCAGCCAGCCAGCGCGCCATCGGCACAGTGGTTTTCGGCGGTATGCTTGCTTCGACGCTTCTGGCCATCCCGTTTGTGCCGGTTTTCTACGTGGCCATGCAGCGCCTGAGCGAAAAGCGTGCCGGTTCGAAGAAACAGAGTGCAACTGGAAATAAAATATGAACGGAGGGAATACCTGACTCTGCCGTGGAAACTCACTGGGATCGGGCAGGGGTGTCAGAGAAAATCTAACAGCGGATACCTCTTTCACCCTGAAGAGTTGACGAGAAAGGAGGATTCTATAGTCCCACGATTCGTTGACGAGTTTCGAATGAGAGCCCGCATTACAGGGTAGAGGGCGTCCACACGGGTTTAACTTAACAAAACAGACACTAAGGATGGAAATTGGTTTGACCCTGATACAGCGGGTGGCAATCTGCTTCGCCGCGGGGGTTATAGGCGGACTGGCCGTGGTCCTTTTCAGCCACGTCCTGTTTGGGTTGGGGCTTAGCGCGACATTCGGGGTGAAGGCCCCGATCTCCTTGAAGTCGCCCGATTTATACAGGCCGCTCTTCTGGGCCGGGCCGTGGGGTATCTCCCCTTCGGGCTCTTTATAAAGATTGCATGGACGCAGCTTTACCTCTTCGGTCTTCTATACTTCCTCGCGCCGCTGCTGGCGTTGTTTTTAATCTTCCTACCGATGAGCGGCGCAGGGTATTTCGGACTTCAGCAGGGCGGGCCGATATTCACAGTCTACTTGCTGCTGGTAAATCTGCCGTACGGAATAATCACCGCTTTGGCCGCAAGGGCGATAATAGGGACGAAGCCGTAAGCCTCTTACAACTGCCCGAAGTTTATCAGTTCAATATCCTTGGTTTCAACCATCGCCTTAATGCTGTTATTACCAGGCGAAAGACGGAACCGAAGAAAAGGTCTTCGATGCCCAGGAGTGGCTGGCCGCCATGTGCTCCCACATCCCGGACAGGGGGGAGCAGATGGTCCGGTACTATGGGTATTACAGTAATGTCTCCCGGGGCCCGACTGATTCAAAAAATAATCGAGGACGAAGATGTGATCGAGAAGATCCTCAAGCATCTTGGCCTTTGGGACTTAAAGGTCAGACTCCCGCCCAAGATGATGTCATCCTTCGTAAGGATTTCCCTAGCGATAATTAAGATTCCTATGTTCCATTTTCTGTCCCTCCCTTTTATCCGGACCCGGATTACCCTATGGATTCGTACGGGATTTCAAAACGGCATGGGGTGACTGCGATGGTTACGATTTCTGCTATCGATCCGCTGTTTTCAGACCACCCAAAATGTTTGGATTTGATTTTCCTATATTTATCTGGCCTAATGATTTCTATCGGAAATCTTCGACTCGTGAACCATGCCTCTGTCGCAGAGTCGTAGGTGCTTACTCACAGTCCTTACACAGGTGACGTTGGAAATCTTTCTTCTTCTACGCCCCATGTCCATTCTCGTTTTCGGCAGCTTCATATAATTCTCTCATATACTCACACAGATGTAGCTTCTGAAAGGCTTGATCTTCAGGGTTATAAATGGTCAGCCCCGAAGGTTTTTCGTCATCCGTTTTTGATTGATCGTCTTGCTTCATGATAAAAATTGCTTATCTCTCACCCCACTTTTTCCCAATAAAGCAGTTTCTTGATCCTCTCTAACAGGGCTTCCCGGACATTCGGGTTCTTGATCTCCGTCACTTCTTTCCAATCTTTCCAACTGCCTAACAGATCATAATAGAGATTGGCACAGGCCCTCTGATAAAAAACTCTTGAATTGGGATTCACTTTTTTAACACACGTCTGAAGTTCCTCTAAGATACGATCCCTCTCTTCTTCATCCTCAATATGAAACATAAGGACCTTGGTTGGCTTCGTGGGTAAGCTCGATCCAAATTTTCCTTTTGCATAGTGATCCCCAAGGAAATTTTCTTCATATTCTCTTAGAACTTCCAAACACTCTCCCTGATCCTTCAGAACAGCCACCACCTTCCAGCAGTGATAAGCCTCCTTCAACTCAATCTCTTCCTTGCCGTCGAGCAATTGCTTATAAAGGTTTGTGATACAGGGAACACATCGACCATAGATATTCTGCTTCGTCACCCGCAGTTTCGGATCACTCTCAAAACTGACCCAGTTGTCCCGCGAGTCTCTCCAAACCCGCTTGTCGAGATATATTTTTTTCATGGCTGGCCAGAGCTGGTTTTTTATCTTGATGTGATTTATAAATTATCATACCATAACACAAAATAAATTTCCCATAACCCTGCTTACAGGTGGGCAACCCCCTTGGAGGGAATGGAATTGACAAAGAAAACGATTGTACTTGTTTCAACGTTGGACACAAAAGGCGCCGAAGCAGCCTTCTTGAAGCAACTGATCGAAGAAAGAGGACATCGGGTGATCCTCTTGGATACCAACACAGGTGGCGAGTCGTCCGTCTCTCCAGACATTTCTGCGAACGAGGTCGCCAAATCTGCGGGATGGAATATTGAAGAGGTTCGAGAGATAAAAGATACGGGCAAGGTCTCCTCCATCATGATCGAAGGCGCCGTCAAGAAAGTTAAAAACCTTTTGGATAAGGGAGAACTCGACGGGATTCTTTCTTTCGGAGGAGCGAGTAATACGGCGATTGCCACAGCCATCATGAAATCTCTCCCTTTTGGAATCCCGAAAGTCATGCTCTCCAGCACAGCTGCCATGCCTGCCTATGCAGGAGGATACTTCGGCACCAAAGATATCACGATGATCCATTCGGTGGTGGACATCGCAGGGTTGAATCCACTCGTCGAAGTTGCGCTCAAGAGGGCTGCTGGAGCGATCTGCGGAATGGTGGAGATGGGAGAATGCCTTCAGTCTCTGAAAACACTCTCCAAGAAGAATGCGTTAATCGCTTTAACAGAATTCAAATTCTCAGAAGAATGCTGCTCTCACATCAGGCATCTTCTGGATGAAAAAGGTTTTGAAGTGATCCCTTTCCATGCCCAGGGCACGGGCGACAGGGCCATGGAGGAATTGATTGGAGATGGGCTCTTTCAAGGTGTCGTGGACATTGTTCCCGCAGGAGTGGGAGAAGAACTTCTGGGAGGGAATCGGGCTGCAGGACCGAGTCGTTTGGAAAGTGCTGGAGAAAAAGGGATCCCCCAGCTCATTACCCCTTGCGGATTTGATATGCTCAGTTGTGGCCCATTAGGGAGAGGCGATCGAGGAGATCCTCTTTGGGTATCAAAGGGCATCAAAAATCGGAAACTCTTCATTCCTGATACGTTTAGGGTTCAAGCCCGGACCAATGCTCAGGAATTGATAGAGATTGCAAGAGAGGTGGCCAGAAAATTAAATCGGTCAAAAGGACCTATTGCCGTTCTCATTCCATTAAAGGGATGGTCTTCTCTTGACAAGGAAGGAATGCCTCTCTATGATCCAGAGGCGGACAGAGCCTTTGTCCATGAATTAAAGGGCCGCCTGGATCCTCATACCCCCCTCATTGAGCTCGACCTCCACCTCAATACCCGTGAATTTGCCGAGGAAGCTGTGAATCAGTTCATGAAGCTTTACGAAACGAGAAAATCTTTATGAAGTGGCCACGGCACTGGGCAGGACCAATTTTCCTTTTAACTCATTCACTATCTTAAGAAAGGCTTGGCTGGGAGGCGAAAGAGATTTTTCACTATGATAAATGATATCAGTAAAGAAAATAATTTTCCCCTCTTCGATGGGAATGACCTTTAACGTCTCCTTCTCCAGCTCCTCCTTGATATCTGGTTCAAACATGAAGGAAACCGCTTTGTTCTGTTTCACATAGCCTACGATAAAGTCCAAACTGCTTGCTTCAGTGATCACGGAAGGCCAGATCCCATATTCCTGAAATTTTCTCAGAATGGCTGCTCTTGAACCCGACCCTTTTTCCCTCAGAATCACCGGTTCACCATTCAACTCTCTCAGGGAGACGCTCTTTCGTTGTGAGAATCTGTGTTCGGGCGAAACCACCAGAACGAATTCTACTGTCGAGAAAAAGATGGATTTGATTTTTCGGTCAAGGTTCAGCTGGGAGATAAGGGCGAGTTCATTCTTCTTCTCAAGGACACTCTTCGCCATATCCTCAGAGTTCCCTTCATCCAAAATCACTTTAATACGCGGGAATCTCCTCTGAAACTCAGAGAGCAAAGAAGGCATGATGTAACGAGCATAATTTTTCGTTGTTCCAATTTGAAGCGTCCCCCTCATCAATCTCTTGAAGTCCTTCATTTTTTCATTCGCATCTGAAACGAGATCGAAAATCTTTTCTGCATACTGGTAGAGGAGCTCTCCTGCTTCGGTCAACTGTATCTTCTTCCCTACTTGTTGAATGAGTTTCAATTTTAACGACTCTTCTAAGGATTTGACCTGCATGGTGACGGCAGGTTGGGTCACGTTCAACTCCTCTGCTGCGCGAGTAAAACTATTTCTCTTAATAACTGAATAAAATGCTTCTAATTGCCTGAGATTCAAAAAATCCTCCAATTTCCTGTGGATAATAAATCAACCCGATTCAAATAAATTGTTATTTCTTGTGCAAAAAATTCACAAGATTGAACAATGGAAACTATTTGAACTACATATCATTTATGACTTATTATAAGAATTTCTTATGGTATTATAAAAATAATTATATTGACTTGTCAATAAATAGAATTATAGTATTCTTAACATCCTACCTTTTTTTAAGTCTATAGAAAATCATCTTTACGAAAGGAGAAGAATTATGCCCCAATATGACGGCATTATCATTGGTGGTGGGCCAAATGGACTTACTCTGGCCTGTTACTTAGCCAAGGCGGGACTGAAGGTCATCATTTTAGAGAAAAGATACGAAATGGGGGGAGGTCTCTGTTCGGAGATGGTCACCATTCCAGGTTTCATACACAATACCCATGCGATCTACCATCCCATGGTGGATTATGCCCCGGTATTCTCTGATCTTGAACTGGATAAGACTTACGATCTTCGATATATTCATCCTGATCTGGTCATGGCAATGCCTTTCGCAGATGGCCGTAGCCTTTGCATCTATTCGGATGTGGAAAAAACATGTGCTTCCTTTGCGCAGTTTTCGAAGAAAGATGCGGATGCCTACCGGGAGACTTATAAGAAGTTTAAGGAATATGTGGACGCTTTTCTCGGGCCCGCGACATATGACATGGCCAAGCCTGCAATTGAGCAGGTGATCAAACTCCATTCCAAACCCCTGGGACAAGAAATCAGCGCCCTTTCTGAGAAGAAACCCATCGATATCATCCATGGCATTTTTGAAAACAACCAGGTGAGAACCTTGATGCTCTACGCCACCTGCATGTGGGGGCTGGATTATGATCTGGAAGGACTCGGTTATCTCGTTCCCTTGATGGTCAATCGAGCTGCAAATTATCGTCTCTGCGTGGGCGGTTCCCACCACATGGCAAACCTGATGTCCAAATTTCTTTATCGTCACGGAGGAATGATCTTAGGAAGTCAGATCATCAAGAGAATCATCGTGGAGAACGGAAGCGCAAAAGGGGTTGAACTAGATGATGGAACGGTTTACACGGCCGGGAAGTTTGTTGCCTCGAGCATCGACCCTTATCAAACCTTTCTCAAGTACATCGGGGAAAAGGACCTTTCAAAAGATCTTGTTACTCGGACGAAAGATTGGAAATGGGAGAAGTGGTCGCTCTTCGATGTCCACCTCGCCCTTTTCAATGCACCTCAGTTCACTGCTGCTGCCTCAAACCCGGACCTGAACAAAGCCTTCATCTACGTGCTTGGATTTGAGACCGAAGAGAACTTGATCGATCACTTTAAGGCCTTAAAAAATGGCGAGCTCAGGTCATCCGGATTCAACTGCTGTATTCCAACCCTTTTCGACCCCTCCGAAGCACCTTCGGGGAGACACACCGGGTTAATATCAGAGCATGCGCCTTACCGCCTGAAAGACGGAGGCCCCGAGAAATGGTATAAGATCCGCCAGGAACACGCCAGGGGGTTGATCGATAAACTCAAGAAATATGCGCCCAATATGGGGGAAGATAACATCCTTTGGACTTACATTGCTTCACCGCTTGACATCGAAAACAAATTTGCGGACATGGTGGAAGGGTCGATCAAGCAGGGAGGATATTATCCTCTTCAAATGGGATTTCTGAGACCAAACGAACTCTGCTCTCAATATGCCACGCCTATCAAAAATCTCTACATTTGCGGAGCCTCCACCTTCCCAGGGGGTTTGGTAACCTACGGTGCAGGGTATAACGCGGCCAATCGAATCGCTCAAGATCTGGGGGTCAAGAAATGGTGGAAAGAGCCTGAGATTGTAACCAAGGCCAAAGCAAATGGTCTGTTATAGGAGGATAGTCATGAAAGTCAATTCAACAGGTTTGGGCCAAACAACCATGGTTGCGGCGTTTACACAACTCTTCAAGGATCCAGATGGAGCGCAGAGTCTGAAACTGAAGATCGAGTCTTCGGAACCCATCCACTGGGTCATCACTGCCACCCTGGAAGGAGCGGACTTGAGGAACTTCATCAAGCTCCTCTTCAAACCCTCCATCCTTTATTACGCCATATCATTGATGATGAAGAAGAAGAGCGTTCCGAAAGATGTTTCGACACCCTCTTGATTGCACAGATTCAAAAAAATGATTACGCAGATTCTCAGTATCTTTTATTGTCATCGTGCTTTCATAATCCATGCCTACCGGCAGGCAGATGTGTAATCAGAGCTTTTATATTTTTTAGAAATCTCAAGAAATAGAAAAGGAGGACATCTCATGCCAGATAAGAGTTATGACGCAGTAATCGTTGGTGGCGGACACCACGGGACGATC
>DASPPQ010000097.1:0-39491 GCA_035625415.1 Thermodesulfobacteriota bacterium | reverse complement strand
CAGCGGGAATCGTTGAGTCAGCGCTGGCCATTGCTTCAATGAGGAATAACGAATTATACCGATCGGCAGGATTTGAAAGTCCTGGGACATCACAACCCATTCACATTTTAACGGATCATGCCGTTAAAGAAGTGAATCGTTGTTTGAAAACAGCCTCGGGTTTTGGAGGGTGTAATGCAGTCGTGGTGTTTAAGAAAATTTAGGTTGAGTCTTGAGTCTGTCCATAGACTGAGGTTTTCATAAAAAGTGTCATTCCGGCCCCGTATCGAGTACGGGATAAACTCCAGCCGGGCGACCGGAGGGAGGCGGAGTGAGCCGAAGCGAGCGAGCACATCCAGTATCTTTCCTGGATGCCCCCGTATCAGGTACGGGGCAGGCTCCTCAAGTCCGGCATGACGGAAGAGACGCATGGAATTATCGATCACAAAATACATGAAGCTTCAAGACCGTTGGGTGTCGCTCAACGGAATCCTCGAACATGCATCGGAGGCGGAATCCGTCGACGCCTTATTTCGTTCTGTCTACCGTCACTACCATATCGACTACCCGAAATTTTTCAAAATGGACAACCTCTGCAAGCTCGCTCTTCTGAGCGCCGAGATCCTGCTCCATGGCACGGAGGCTCTTCAGAAATATCCGGGTGAACAAATCGGGATCATTCTGGAAAATGCCAGCTCTTCGTTGGAGTACGACCGAAAACACCAGGAATCCATCCGCGACCGGAACCGATACTTCCCGAGCCCATCCGTCTTCGTCTATACCATTCCGAACATCATGGTCGCCGAGATCGCCATACGGCACAAGGTGAAAGGGGAGAATACCGTTTTCATCTCTGAACAATTTGATCCAGACTTGATTGATCACTATGTCTCAGAATTGTTCCGCAATCAACGGGTCAGCTGTTGCCTCTCCGGCTGGATTGAATGTTATGGCGACCATTATCAATCCTTTCTTTTCCTTATTGAGCAGGAAGATAAAATTAGGGGATTCAAAGGACTTCAGGAGTATGTTATTTTTAACACCCTGAACATGGAAAAACTGTATAAGGGAAAATCCATATGATCGAAGATCTCATTCTCAAACTCAAGAAGGAGATTATTGAAGAACTGAACGTGGAAAACATGACGCCGGAAGAGGTGGACGCGGATGCCCCTATTTTCGGGGAGGAGGGGTTAGGCCTTGATTCCATCGATGCGCTGGAGCTCGTGGTATTACTCGATAAGAATTACGGTATCAAGATCCAGGCTTCCAAAGAAGGGCCTAAGATATTCCGCTCCGTAAAAACGATCGCCGAATATATACTGGAGCATCAAAAGAAATAAAGCGATCGAGGCCCCTCACCCTACCCTCTCCCCAGCGGGGAGAGGGTAGGGTGAGGGGCAATTCAGTATTATTAAAACCTTATGAAGTTCACACTTATCTACCCGAAATGGAAGAAACTCAGGGGGCAGACGGAGTTTCATCTTCCTCCCCACGGCCCCGTGGTGTTTGCCGCGACACTGCCAAGAAACGTGGAGATTACTTTCATCGATGAGAATCTGGAGACCATCGATTTCAACGATCGGGCAGATCTCATTGGGATCTCCATGATGCTGACGAGCCAAGTAAAACGGGGTTGGGAAATCGCAGAAGAGTACCGCAGGCGGGGAATGAAAGTCATCTGCGGCGGTATTGCAACGATGCTTCATGCCGAAGAGACCTCCCTTCATGCCGACGCCGTCTTCCTCGGGGAGGCGGAAGGACGGATGGAGCAGGTCCTGGATGATTTTCGGAATAACCGGCTCCGGAAGGTCTACGACTATCGGACAGACTTCCCGCCCATCACTTGCGTTGGCACGGCCCGGCGGGACATCCTGAAACGGCAGCTTTACTCATACAAAGGAATCCAGATGGTCGATCTTTTTCATGCCTCACGGGGATGTCGGTTCGACTGCTATCCGTGCTGCATGAGCTTCGTTGGAGGAAGAGAATTCCGCCCCCGTCCTTTCGAGAAGGTGGTGGAGGAGCTGACGACCATTGACAACAACCGTCTCTACATCGTTGACAATTCCCTGTCCCAGGACACAACATGGGAAAAACAGCTTTTCCGTGAGATGATTCCTTTGAAAAAGAAGTGGTGCTGCCACCCCATCGACGACGACGACGAAGTCCTCGATCTGGCGGCCCAAGCCGGGGCGTGGTTTGTATACCAGGCAATCTTCGAGACTTCAGAGTTCATTCGCAACCGGGTGAAGCGGTATCACGACTTTGGGATCGGTGTAGAGGGAACAATCCTCCTAGGCCTCGACCGCCATACGGAGGACTCTATTCGCCGCCTCATCAATTTCCTCCTTGAGATAGAATTGGACCTGGCCGAGTTCACCGTATTAACCCCCTTTCCATACACACGGGCCTTTTCGGACCTGCAAGGGGAGGGAAGGATCCTTTCTTACAACTGGAATGACTATACCTGCGACCAGGTTGTCTTCCAGCCAAAACAGATGAGCCCGGAGCGTCTCCAGCAGTTATACGATGAGGCATGGAAAACCTTCTACCGGGAGAAATCCCAACCCTACAGGATGTTCGAACTCTTCGAAAGGGTCATCGACAAGGAAATCGCGGATGGTAGCTTCCAGCGGAAACCGCGGACCCGGGCAAGCCGGAAGTTCGGCCGAGGCGAGATGTAGGATATCTCGGCAAGTCTCATCACGTCGTGGGTGGTGTTATAAATGCAAAAAGAGGAAGCCCTCAAGAAGGTATCCGAATATTTGGTGACACAATTTGAAATTCCTTCGGAAAAGATAAATCCGGATGCGAACCTGTTTAAAGATCTCGAGATGGACAGCATCGATGCCCTGGATTGGTTCGCGGCAATGCAGTCCGAGATCGGTCTTCCTATTATCGAGAAAGAGCTCAAGAAGATAAGAACCGTCCAGGACGTGGTAGATTATGTGGTCCGGAATTTGAAATAAAATGCCGATATCCCCCGACAGATGGCTGCCTCTGAAGAACCCCCGGATAACCCCCGAAGGCCGTTGGGAATCCATGGCACAATTCGAATCCTCTTCCGAATGGTTCTCAGGCCATTTCGATGAATGCGCTCTGGTGCCCGGGGTAGCGCTCCTCGCCTTGGCGGCTGAAATGGCCAAAAGACAAGGTCGTGAACAGGGGCGTCATATTGAGGTCTCCGGTTTTTCCAGGGTGAGGTTCAAACAATTAGTCTTTCCGGATGAGGAACTGCAGATCTCTGTAGCAGCCATGCCCTCCGGGTCTGAGGCGAAGCTTGATTTTCATATCACTTGCCGTGGAGATACAGTTGCCCAGGGTTTATTGAAAGCCCGTGAAGAAGTTCCCCGCCGATGAAGAAGCAATGAAACCAATCCTGCGAAAACGGGCTCGGGTCGTCTGAGAGAGTAAGGATGAAGGCTTTCGTTCACGAGACGCTCATCAGGGCTTCTCTTTTCCTGGGCTCCTGGCCCATCCGCTTTTTCGCCTGGTGGATTGCCACGGGATACTTCTTCTTTCTTCCTTCGCGGAGAAGATCAAGTATCCGCCTTTATCAAGTGATCTTTCCCGAAAAATCGCGATGGTACTATCTCTGTTGCACCTGGCGCCAGTTTCACTCCTATGCAGCCACTTTTGCGGAGCGGATTGAGTTCGATAGGAACAAAGGGCTAACCACCTCAACCCAGGGAAGGGAAAACCTTGTAGAGGTGGCCAGAAGAGGGGGAGGAGGAGTCATCCTTATGTCCCATCTGGGCAGTTTCGAGATTGCCGCGGGCGCATTTCGAGAAGTTAAGCTCAAGCTTCTTCTAATCATGGGTGAGAAGGAGGCAAAGCAGGTGGCCCGCGATCAACGCGAAGCCATGAAGGCGAGGGGGATCCACATTCAGGTGGCCACAACAGGGGAGGATTTTCTCTTCGGCGGGGTGGAGGCTGTGAAGTTTATTAAGGAAGGAGGTTTCGTCTCTGTCGCGGGCGATCTCGTTTGGACCGAACAGCGTTCCCGTCTACCCGTGACTCTCTTCGGTCATGAGGTGGGTCTCACTGCAGGCCCTCATCTCCTGGCCCTGGTTTCAAACGCTCCCCTCTTCACGATGTTTACTTTTCGATCTGAAAGAGGAAAATACCTGATCATCATGTCTCCTCCGAGGGATGTGAAGGCAACATCCCGCTCCGAACGAAGTGCGGCCCTTCATGCGAGCGCACAGGCATACGCGAATGCTCTGGAAGAGATGGTGCGCCAGCACCCTTTCCAGTGGTACATCTTTGAGCCCTTCTTTGAACCCATATCGGCGGATATGAGGAAACTAAATCCAAGCTTTTCAGCTTCGAATCCAGGAAAAGATTTGGGACGGCAGAATTTCCTTTTAGATGGAATGGGTGGAAAATAAGGAGTCATCTTATTGAAACGCAGACGGGTCTTTATCACCGGAATGGGAATCATAAGTTCTCTTGGTCAAGGGGTGGGCCGTCATGTTGATTCTTTAAGAAAAAATCGTTCCGGAATTGAGCCGCTTACGCTATTCATCCCGTCGGCGGGCAATCTCCTTCCAGCCGGTGAGATTCCCAATTTTAAGCAAACGCTAAACGTTCCTCGGACACACGAGCTTGCCTTGCTGGCTGCTCAGGAGGCGCTTTCAGCTACCCGTGCGGTTCCGGACGCAATCATCCTGGGCACGACGACTGGCGGCATGCCGTTGACTGAAGCGCTTTTGAGGAAAAATGAAAAAGATGCGGATCAATACAAATATCATTCCACTTCTTCCGTCGCTGAATTTCTTGCAAGTGTTCTAGGCTGCAGGGGTCTTCTTCTTACGATCACCACCGCGTGTTCATCCGGCGCGGTTGCCATCAAGCTAGCCTGTGAGCTGCTCTCTTCCGGCAAGGCGAACCGTGTGCTCGCCGGCGGCGCGGACGCGCTCTGTCGGCTCACTTATTATGGATTTAATTCATTGCAGCTCATCGACCCTTCCGGTGCGCATCCTCTCGACCTTGACAGAAACGGCATGACGGTGGGCGAGGGTGCTGGCATGCTCCTCTTGGAAGGGGGAGAAACAAATCCCGATAACGCTATTGCAGAAATTTTGGGCGGAGGCCTATCCTGCGACGCGTATCATCCCACAGCACCGCATCCAGAGGGCAAAGGGGCTCTTGCTGCCATGGAAAAGGCTTTAGAAGACGCGGGCATTATTCCTGCAGATATCGAATACATCAATCTCCACGGAACCGGAACAAAGGACAATGACCTTGCCGAAGCAAAGGCGATTCATTCCATTTTTGGCAATCATATTCCATCCCTGTCATCCGTGAAAGGAGCTACCGGCCACTCCCTGGCAGCTTCAGGTGCGATCGAATCCGTGGTCTGCGCGGCAGCCATTCGAGAAGGACTCATCCCGGCGAATACGGGTTGCGTTAACCCGGACCCGGCGTTGAACTTAAAGCCGGTTCTCGCTCCCCTTGAGCAAAAGGTTAGGGTAGTGCTGTCCAACTCCTTCGGCTTCGGTGGCAACAATGCATGCCTTGTCGTGGCCAATCCTCGCTCCAAACGCGAAAGACAGGAACGCTCTGTATCATTTGAATTTGAAGTGTTAGGGTGCGCCTGCATCACCGGAGCAGGCGACCTCGAGGCGACATTGAAGAATTTGAATGAAGGGAAAATCTGTAGGGGAACGTTGCCTCTTGCAGATATATCAAAGAAACTCCCTGTCCGCGAGGTTCGTCGACTCAAGCGGTTGCCGAGGCTTGCGCTTGCGCTGGCTACGGAAGCGTCTAAAAGTTCACGGCCATCTCGAACACCATCCTCTATCTTCTTCGGCACATCGTGGGGTCCGCTATCCGAGACATACCACTTCCTCACGAAGCTCTATGAATCAAACGAGCAGTTTTCGAGCCCTACAGAATTTGTCGGCTCAGTGCACAATGGTCCCCCAGGCCAGGTGGCGATGATGCTAAACGCAACCGGTCCCAACATTACCACCGCTGGCGGCGATTACTCCTTTGAACAGGCGCTACTTGCGGCGTCTCTGGCCGTGTGCGACAGCGATCACACCGTACTGGTCATGGGAGCGGATGAGCACCACGAGATTCTGTCTCCGCTGTTTGACAAATCAGTCGAGATAAGCTCGAACCCGTCCGATGGCGGCGGGGCGCTCATGATACGCAAAACAGAAAAAACATCCGGACTACGGATTGCGCCTATTTTTTTTGAGAATACCAGCCACAATCCGTCTATCGTTCAATCGCTCATTCGCCATCTTGGAGAATCGGATGAGATCCGATCTAAATACGGTGCCGTTTTTGCGGGAATGCCTGCGGGAGAACGAGCGAACTGTGAAAAGCAGGTCCGTGAGATTATTTCTGCCGCGGATTTCAACGGCCCCATCATTGATTTCCGTAAATTCATCGGTGAATTCGGTTCAGCCACTGCTGCGGCAGCGACCCTTGCGGTAAGATTCGTACAGAACGGAAAAATCCCTGCCTATCTTTCAGGCGGCGCGGAAATCCCCATTGACGGGAAGGGGATACTCCTCCTGGGTCTGGGAAACTTTCTCACTGCCATCGAAGTGCTAACGTAAAATATGAAATATGAAGGTTTTCCTCATATCAGCAAATACCGTTAGAGTCCCCTATGACATATACCCTTCGGGACTTGACGATGTAACAGTAGCAAAGTTATTAAAAGGATGATTCATAAAGTTTGTGAAACCGAACGACTTTGAAACGGAGTGATCAAATAGGATTTAACATGTACGATAACCTTATGAAGGGCCTGGCCGCAGGGTACGAGAGGATTGTGGCCTGGGCGGATATCCTTGACCGTATCAATGTCTACCCTGTGCCCGATGGTGACACCGGCCGCAACCTCGTCATTACCCTGGGCGCATGCAGGAATAACAACGGAAATCCCGATTCACTGAGCCGAGAGATCCTGCTTTCGGCCAGGGGCAATTCCGGAAATATCGCCGCGGGTTTTCTTGCCGGGTTCCTCACTTGCAACGACTTGTCGTCCCTGGCTGTGGCAGCCGAGGCCGGCCGTCATCTCGCTTACAAGGCCGTTCCCAGCCCTCAACAAGGAACCATGATCTCTCTGTTTGATACCCTGGTCACATCCCTGAAGAGAACCCCTCCGGAAGAGACAGGGGTATGGGTGGAATCAATCATCCATGACATGGAAGAGACGGTCAGAAATACCAGGGAGCAGTTGCTTGAACTCAGGCAGGCAGGGGTAGTTGATGCAGGAGCCCTCGGCATGCTCGTCTTCTTCGATCCCTTGTTGAACACTTTGGCCGGCCGCACGGTCAGGCCTTCTCTCTTCACCGATGATCTGAAGGATTCCTTCAACGTCTCCGAAACATGGCAGGACCGGAAATATCAGGGTTACTGCCTTGACGTGTTGCTCAAGATTGAACATGAAGAACAAGAAGCTGTGAAACACATCATGGATGTGGGAGAATCGTTGGTCGCCATGCCCCATGGCGAGTGCCTCAAAGTACACCTTCATGCCACGGACAGAGAGAGGGCGAGACAAGACCTCACGGCCCTCGGAGCCATCCTGAGCTGGGCCGAAGACGACCTTGCCGAACAGACCTTTCGGTTCAGCGAACCCAGAAAAAACCAGGCCATCCATATCATGACGGATGCGGCTGGCTCCATCACAAGGGACCTAGCTCAGAGCCTTGGAATCACTCTCCTCAATAGTTACATCGCCATCGGGAATCGTTTTCTCCCTGAGACCTTCGTGGATCCTTCCCAGCTCTTTGCGGCCATGAAGGCCGGGGCCAAGGTCTCTACAGGCCAAGCCTCAACCATCGAGCGACATGAGTGCTATAACAATGTCACGAAGATCCATGACCGCGTCCTCTATCTCTGTGTGGGCTCGTTTTACACCGGCAATTACGATGTGGCCACCCAATGGAAGGCTGAGAATGATCCCGATGACCGGATGACCATCATTGACACAGGGGTCGCCTCCGGCAAGCTCGGTCTCGTAGCCAGGGCTGCTGCCGAACTTTCCCTCACCGCCAGCAACCCTATGGAAGTCATCGCGTTTGTCAAGGGCGCGATTCAGAATGTCCAGGAATATATCTTCCTTGACACGCTTCAATTTTTAGCCGCAGGGGGCAGAATCTCGAAGACCAGCGCCTTTTTTGGCGATGTCCTTCGTATCAAACCGATCGTCAGCCCTTTCCCGGACGGAGCTCGGAAGATCGGTGCCGTGAGAAACCTCAGAGATCAGGTGAGATTCGCCTTCCGTCGTCTTGAACAAAACATTCCAAAAGATCAAAAGGCTACCCTACTTCTCGAATACTCAGACAACAAGAAGCGGCTTGAGGGAGAGGTCAAACCGGAGATAGAGCACAGGTTTCCTCTGGTGCAAGTCATCCTACAACCTCTCTCGCTTACGTCTGCTGCCCATATGGGCCCAGGCTCCTGGGGCATGGCCTTTCTCGCAGAAAACCTCCAAAAAGGCGACCGACATGTATGAAAAATTCTTACGCGGCCTGAAAGGTCTTTTGATGCTTTGGCTTTTCGGTCTCTTTCTCCTCGGCATCCTCCTTGAACTCCTGATCATTCTTCCGGTCCTCGGGGTCCTCAACAGAATCCTTGGACCCCGGCATTACCGGATGCAGTGGACGATCCGCATCCTCGTCAGCCTGTGGCTCTTCTTGCTGAGAGTGTGCGGACTACTCAAAGCGAGGGAGTTGAAAGGGAAGCCTTTACACGGACCGTGTGTGATTGTTTCGAACCACCCCGGCCTCTTCGACGTGCTCTTTCTGATCCGGGATATCCCGCGCATGTCCGTTATGGTCAAACAATCCCTGGCAAGAAGGCTTCCTCTCGGCCCGGTTTTTCGCTCTGCCGGGTATGTCCTCTCCCCTGATTTCGAGCGGAGGGGACCGTTCCAGTCCCTGGATGAGGCCATTGAGAAGATCCGCACGGGGTTTAAGTTTATGATTTTTCCTGAAGCCACTCGATCCCCCAAAGGAGGCCTGGGCAGGTTCAACGCTGGCCCCTTCATGCTTGCAAGGCTATCGAACGTCCCGTTGCAGCCATTGTTTGTAAGGAACGATCCACCTTTTCTTCCAAAGGAAGACAAATGGTATTTCCCTCCCTCCCGGGTCTCAACCCTCGAGATCGAATTCTGGGAGCCTATAGCCCCTCCACGGGCAGGGCAGGAGCGGGCCTTTGCCAGGCATCTCGAGGCTCGATATAGAGAGGCGTTAGGCTTGACCTCTGAGAGGAAAAATCGACGGAGCGCAGGGAATAGAAATGGAACAGAACCAACTCCCAGCTGAACGTCTGATCCCGCATCGCCTTCGCATGAAACTCATAGACTGGGTGAAGAAACCGACTCAGAATGGTTTGCAGGCTGAGACGATCGTGACTGAGGAATGGCCTTTGTATAACAACGGAGAGGTAAGTTCCATCATATGTATTGAACTGGTGGCTCAGGCCATCTCTGCCTTAAGCACATGGCGTCGGGGTGAAGGGGCTGGACCGCGAATTGGGCTACTGGTTGGCGTCAAAGAAGTGGAATTTTCAAAATTGAGCGTTCCCGTAGGGACCAGACTCAATATCCAGGTTAACGAGCTTTCCCATGTTGGAGACTACGCTGTGTTTGAAGGCAAGGTAAGATCGGATTCGGACTCTTTCTGTAAAGTCATTATCCAGGTCATGGAGCCTGAAGAGACCCTATCGAACCTAAAGACAAGACAGAGAATCTAACCCCTGGGAGAAAGAGAGGAGAATGGATGCCTACGCTGTCCAAGCAAATTGCCCTCGTGACAGGCGGGAGCCGGGGAATCGGACGCGCTATCTGCCACGAGCTGGCAAAGAGCGGCTGTTACGTGATTATCAATTTCCGCTCCAACATAAAGGCCGCTGAAGACACCCTGGAATTGATTCATCAAGTTGGAGGAAATGGTGAGACAGTCTGTTTCGACGTCGCTAACCAAGAAGAAACCGAGCGAAACATCGAAGCCCTTCTGACACGTCATGATGCGATCGACATCCTGGTAAACAATGCTGGAGAGGCGGCGGACAGCCTTTTTGTCCTGATGCCTCCCGAGGAATGGGTGAAAGTGCTCAACACCTCCTTGCAAGGATTCTACAATGTGACGAAACCTGTTCTGATGAAGATGGTCAGCCGGAAGCATGGCTTCATTGTTGCCATCTCTTCTGTGTCCGCAAGGCTCGGCCATCGTGGTCAGACAAATTACTCAGCAGCCAAGGCCGGTCTTGAAGGAGCCTGTCGATCCCTTGCCTCGGAGGTAGCCCGTCTTGGTATTCGTGTCAACGTCGTGGCGCCGGGCTTGATTGATACGGAGATGCTTCAGTCCGTTCCCAGGGATATGATAAAACAGATCATACCGATGGGCCGGGTAGGCCTTCCTGAAGAGGTGGCCAAGGTGGTTCGTTTCTTGTGTTCTGAGGATGCGTCTTACATTACCGGCCAGGTCATATCGGTTAATGGCGGAATGATCTAAGCAGGCTTCTTAGAAACGCCCATCCACGGGGTTCTCCGGCCGCCTCACCATCTCCGCGGCGTGGCAACAGTCGCTCCTTATTCGTCGCGACGCCACCCTCATCCTCGTCCTGTTAGATGAGGAGGGTTAGCTCTTGGAAAGAAGCGCTTCATTGTCATGAGACCTGGTGCGCGAAACTGAGCCAGGGTATTATCTAACAGGGCAAGTCGTTGCGGCGTACGCGAAAGTACGCCTCACTCTTCTGGATTCCGGGCGCCTTGCATCTGAACATTTCTGAGAAGCCATGGAAGAATAACTTTTTCAGCAAACTTCCCAGAGTCCTTTGGTGGGACGGAGTTGGATGAAAAAATTCCTTTTCATAACTATCCTGATAACAATGGGACTCTTCTTCGCCGAAATAGCATCAGCCCAGGATCGGGCCTCTGTTAAAGAGGATTTCAGGAACATCCGATCCGTGAAGGCGGATTTCCTTCAGAAGAGATTCCTCAAAATCCTAACAAAACCTCTCCTTTCCGAGGGGAAGCTCTTTTTTTCCATTCCCGATTCTCTGAGATGGGAGTACCTGAGCCCGCTGCAAAGCGTGATGCTGCAGAAGGGGAGTACCGTTCAGATTTACAACTTCTTTGAGGATGTGTGGAAGCCGGAAATGCCGGAGTCGGTTGAGGCAACACGGATGGTGCTTGGAGAAATCAGTCAATGGTTTCAGGGTCGTTTCGATGAGAGCAAGGCATTCAAGCAACTTTATTCTCCCGGACCTCCTGCGCGAGTCACAATGGTTCCCGGAGAAGGGATCAACAGGTTTATCCAGCGAATTGAGATCATTCTGTCTGCGAGACCCGGGGTCATTGATCGAGTGGAGATAGAGGAACCCGGGGGCTCCCGGACTTCGATCGAATTCAGGAACGTTGAGATCAATTCCAACTTTCCTTCAGAGGTCTTCGAAAAACCATGAACAGGTTGCTCATCATTGTTTTGTCATTTATCCTTCTTCCCCTGGGCTGCAGCTCCCTGCATCCAGATCGACCGATACTGAAAAAAGGAGATTTTCCGGGTGCAGTAACGGCTCTCGATACAATCATCAGGAATAACCTTAAGCACCATCGGATTCCCGGCGCTGCCGTCGCGCTTGTGCAGGACGGCAAGGTGATCTTCTCGCAATGCTATGGGTATGCGGATACCCAAAAAAAGAACCCCATTGCAGAAGACACCTATTTCATGGCTGGCTCCCTGACAAAATCCTTTACGGCGCTGGCCGTCCTGAAATTGATCGAAGAGGGTAAAATCGATCTTCATGCCGATATAAAAAAATATATCCCCGATTTCTCCATCAGGAGCCTTGATGGCGGTGAGGTCTCTATCACCGTAAACCATCTTCTCACGCATACGTCGGGACTCATGATCGATTATTATGTCCGCATCGGCGATGGAAGAAAACCTTCGAACTCTGATCTTCTTTTGCAATTACGGAGTGAATACCTCTGCTTTAAGCCGGGTTCTGCCTACAAGTATTCGAATGTCGGATACCGGCTTCTCGGGATGATTATCGAACAAGTAACGGGTGAACGATTTGAAGACTATCTCGGAAAAGAAGTTTTCAAACCCCTCGGCCTGAACAACTCCCCTTTCGAATATACGGCTGATATGGCCCCTCACATGTCCAAGGGCCATAACGAGGATACGGAAACCTCTCGGATAGACAATGAAGACAAATCTGCCAGTGGCCTGTTCAGCACGCTGAAGGATCTGACCGCATTCTTGAAATTTCTCTCCTCTAAAGCCAGCCAATTACCCGGGGGAATCAAAAGTGAAAAAATCATCGATTTGATCATAAAGGACGCCAATCGCACGATCGATACGTTTTACGACAGCAAAAACATATACTCTTCTGGATGGTATTTGAATTCCTATCAATTCAATGGCATCCATACGGTACTCTCCAGCAGCGGAAATATCAACGGTTTTTCCACGGCAATAACGTACATCCCTGAAGAAAGACTCGGAATAGTCCTCCTGACGAATTCATCCGTCGGATGGAAAGCCGACATGGACATCATCGCTCGAGGCCTCCGCGGTTTGATTGATGCCTCCTGTGGCCGAGAGACCCGCAGCACTGACGGCGAAAATCAAAAACATATGGAATCAGCGGCGGGATACGAGTCGTTGTGCGGACGGTACGTGGGTTTTGGTCCTATTGTTGACATTTTTCAGAAGAAAAATAGATTATACGCAAAGTTTAAAGGCCCTGCGGCTCGCCTTATTCCCGAAGGCGATGGCGTTTTCAAACCGGTTCTCCGAATCCTCTTTATGGATATCGACGTGGCCCGATTTACCGATTATGAAAGGATACGGTTCAGATTCAGCAAGAATCGGCAAGGCGAGAAATTCCTGTCTATGGAAGCACGCGTCGCTGAATCAACGTTTCCAATACCCCTTCATCATACTCAAAAGAGGAATATCCCGAAGGCCTACAGCCGCTATTATGGGACCTGGGCTTTAGATAAAAATGAGACTTACCCGAATATCCTGAAGCTTTACCTGCCGACGGATCGATTATCATTCTTTGGAAAAGACGGGTGGCCCATGATTAAGATAAATACCTGGATGGGTGAAGGCTTGCTGCTGCTCGAACCCTTGTCAGAAAACCTGGCGCGGATCGCTGGCTCAGGAGAAATCGTTTCCATTCATGAGGATACAGTAAATTATATCGGGCTTCGTTTTAAGAAAATCCGGTGAGGCAACCCGGCAGCGTAACTTTAATGAAACCGAACGCCCCAAGCTCAATCTTTGGGTGCAGGTAAATAAAATCGGAGGGAAACATGATTCGACGCACAGCGATGTGGATAAGTAGGCTGATCTTGTGTGTCTTCCTGCTTACGGTTACCCTTCCTGCCACCGCAGCCCCACGAATCGAGACCGGCTTCTTAGACCGGGAGGTCATGCTGGATAGCGTTGGCTATCGGTATCAGGTATATGTCCCGGCTAACTACGCCGAAGGCAAGCTTCACCCAGTGATCCTTTTCCTGCATGGTGTGGGGGAGGGGGGAGAGGACGGGCTTCTTCAAACTCAAGTTGGCTTGGGCCCGGCAATTCGCCAGGCCCGCCAACGGTTTCCATTCATCGTTGTCTTCCCTCAGGCTCGTCGTAACCAGTTGTGGGTGGGTGAAATGGCCGCTCTGGCGCTTAAGGCATTGGATCGGACAGTTGAGGAATTCAACGGCGACCCGCAAAGGCTATATGTCACTGGGATCTCCATGGGCGGCCACGGGACATGGTGTGTCACAGCACGTGCGCCAGGTAAGTTTGCCGCGATCGTTCCGATCTGCGGTTTTGTCAATGTCAAGCGGCTTGACCTGCCGGCAGAACGTAAGGCTTTTGTTCTAAAGGACAATCCGTTCGCCAATTCGCCAGATCCTTACTTGGCTGTCGCATCTCAAATCTCAAAGGTGCCGGCCTGGATCTTTCACGGTGCCGCAGACCCTGTGATATCACCCGACGAGTCGAGAAGGATGTTTCAAACACTGAAAGCGTCAGGATTCGACGTTCGGTACACCGAGTATGAGGGCGTGGCGCATAATTCGTGGGACAGGGCGTATGCCGAGCCTGATCTCTTGCCGTGGCTGTTGTCCCACCGCCGCTCGCAGCAATAACTATCACCTTCTTAGACTATCGCCTCTGGAAGACACCAATTCCTCATGCAAGGTTAATTCTCCTACCCACCTCTTCCTTCCTAAACATTCACTTTACTTATTTTCAAAAACGGTGTAAGCTACTTTCACAATACGCAAAGAAAGCCTAAATTCTCTGAATTATTGGAAACAATGAGGGTCAAAAGTGGTCCTGTAGAATTCTGAGAAGGTGTCAAAATGAGATCATTCACAATTGTGTTGTTAACTCTATCACTTATTTTTGTGATTTCATGTGCTCCCGCGGTAGCAAAACAAGAAGATGATCCGTGGCTCTGGCTCAATGAAATATCAGGCCTTGTTCAGTTCGCCAGAGAAATCGGCAAGACAACTGCCGAGCTGACCTTGTCCGACACGTTGAAATTTGACAAGTGGAAAGCTCCGGAGTCCACCCAGAGCACCTTAGGAATACTGGTGATACCGGATCAACCTTCTCTTGATAAGCCACCGTGCAAATTCAAGGGGAGTTAAGTGCTAGAAAGGAGAACACTATGAAAAAGCTAATCGTACTGGTAATGGTGTTGGGGGTGTTATTAGTTACAGCATGTGAAACGCGCCACATCAGAAATCAATGTTACCAGGATGCCTACAACATTTGTGTTAAGGAACAATATGAAAGAAGAGACTCAGAAGCTTATTCGGGTGGCCCAATGCAAAATCCATTCAATATCTGTCAAGAATACCATTACATGAAATGCTGTGAAAAAAAGGGTATCAAACCTTATTAGGAAAACTAAGTGGCTCTAAACTCACACTTCCGGAAGGTGAAAAAGGAACTACAAGACATGAGCCCAGAACAATTAGAATCTTTCCTCTCCAAGGTTGAACGCTGCTACTGTCGGGTGGGCAAGAGGCTGTGCAACCAATTAATAAAGCATAAAGGATACCGTTTTTGTGTACCCGATCTGGGGTTAATGAGCCATCTGAAATAGACATCACTGGACAATGGCATGATGCAGAAGGGAGTATGTTCGGCTGGGGCAAAGGCTACCTGAGCCAAGAGCAAAACAAGATAAGCGGAAACATCGGTGATTATGATATTCAAGGGGTTGTCTCGGGGAAAATAGTTTATCTCGTCTTTCTATATCGTGGCAAGGTTTATTACACGGCCCGTTTGGAAATGTCCCAAAATTTACTTACTGGAAATTATTTTAAGGCTAGCGATAAGGAACAAAAGAAGGGTTATCCAACGTCTTTTGTAAAAATAGTCGACCCAACCAAAAAATAGAGGTCGTTGTCAAGGTCCATGGAACTCCCGGAGACCATTGCGACGCTTTCGCGGCGGCCGATTCTCAAAGGTCGTCGCAAGTGATCAGAGTGATCACATATCCATTCCCTTCGGAGTGTCGGACAGGGTAAGTCTTTTCTTGATACTGCATCATCCCATCTTTTTCACTCAACCTAACTACCTCTACCTCCCGAAGGGCCTGAAATAGATGGAGACCTAATACCTTGGCTGCTGCTTCTTTGGTTGTCCAGGCGCGCGTGGCGGCTCTTTGTGGTCCTAAGCCGGATGGCGAGATAAGGTCTCTTTCCCTGGGTGACATGAAAAGATGCTTCGTCCTTATTACCTTCTCTGATACCATCTCAAGATCAACCCCAATCGGATGCCTGTGCGCTACCGCTATAACCACCCGTCCACAATGCGAGACCGAGCAATAGATCCCACTCTCGTCGAGGCATGGCCTTACGTCATCAGGGCCAAGGGTCTCAATCATCCGATCAGACCTGTCTTTTTCTACAAGATTGAGTTGGCGGGCCAATCTCTTCAGGGCAACCCTCGCTGCAGTAAAACCTTTTCTCCTTCGTAGACCCATTCTTGCCGCTCTTGCTGCTTCGCGCCGCGTGAAAAGATGCTCCTCAACAGGAAAAATAGTTTCCATATCCAGGAGGACCATCCCAAGACAGGCCGCCTGCAACCGTTCGACCCCAGGCCACATAGGGGAATCGTTCATAAGAGAAGAAGCAGGCAAAAGCACTCAACCTCCTTGTAAAATAATAAATAATGATAGCGATCGGGAGAGGTTCGTGTCAACCCTTCGGCTGCCAAAGATTTAGACGCCGATTCATTGAAAATGCATTCATATTATGGTAATTTTACTGTCTATTGAAATTATTTGTGAGTGAGATGGCTCAATCTGTTTCGACCAGCGTCACGATGAGAGTGCCTTATCACGACGTGGACCTGATGCGGGTCGTCTGGCACGGGAATTACTTAAAATACTTCGAAGTGGCCCGGCAGGCACTTTTTAGAGAATACGGAGTGGACTTACAGCGCTACATGGAGGAGAGGAGGTTCGTATTTCCGGTAGTCCGCTCTGCGATCAAGCATATCTGGCCTCTGAGATTCGATGAAGAGTTCACGTGCACGGCGGTGCTCAAGGAAGCTCGCGTTAGGATCGTCTTGAATTTTGAGATCAAGTTAACCTCTAATGGGAAAATCTGCGCCAAAGGCTCGACGGAGCAGGCAGCGGTTCTATTACCGGAGATGGAAATGGTCTTTCAGATCCCTGAGGAAATCCAGAAGGCTTTCTACGGGAATGAACGACTGAAATAAGACCAGAGCGCATGCGGGAAATTTCATAATGGGAAATAAAAGAAGAGTCGTCGTTGTCGGCATTGGGATACGGTCTCCGATCGGCAATACTCCCAAAGAATTAGTAAAATCGCTCAAAGAACGCCGAAGCGGCATCTCCATCATCTCCGAGTGGGAAGGTGTAAAGAATCTACGGACCCGTGTGGTCGGTTTGTGTGATATCAAAGGCGAGGAAGAATCCATCCAACGGCAATATCGGCGGAGCATGGGCAGGGTGGCGATGCTGGCAGCCCTCTCTGCCATTGACGCAGTGAAGGCGTCCGGCCTGAGCGAAGAGGAGATCGCTTCACCGGCCTGCGGCGTCTCTTACGGATCTACCGAAGGGAGCGTCAGAAGTCAGATGGAATATATCGGTAATATGATTCAGAACCGCTCCCTCGAAGGGATACCTCCGTCCTGGTACTTGAAATGCATGAGTCATACGTGTGCTGGCAATCTCTCCATTCTATTCCATACGAGAGGCCCCTTCATTGCCTCCTGCCCGGCCTGTGTTTCAGGTTCCCAGGGAGTTGGCTTCGGTTATGACGCGATCAAAGCCGGAAAAGCGGACATCATGATCACAGGTGGAGCGGATGAGGTCGACATCCTCTCTGCCGCCGTGTTCGACCTGATGCTAGCCACATCTTCGAATTACAATGACCGGCCGTCAGAAACTCCCCGACCTTTTGATGAAAAGAGGGATGGCCTGGTCGTAGCCGAGGGGGGAGCAACATTGATCCTTGAGGAGTACGAGCGGGCCAAGAAACGAGGCGCCCCTATTCTTGGTGAGATTGAAGGCTTCTGGACGAATGGAAGCGGCGTACACCTTACAAACTCGGATGCCCGGTCTATGGAAGAGTGCTTGCTCGCTGCGTTAAAAGACGCCAGACGCAGCCCGGATGAAATCCAGTATGTGAACGCACATGCAACCGGCACGACCCACGGAGACGAGGTCGAGGCAACGGTGATCAATAAGATTTACGGACCGGGTATCCCGACTGCTTCCCTCAAAGGCTACATGGGTCACACCATGGGGGCCTGCGGGGCGATTGAGGCGATTGCCACTCTTCTTATGATGCGGGAAGGTTTCATCGCTTCCACACTAAATCTTGAGAACCCGGACCCAGTCCTGCTGCCATTAAACCATGTGATTCGTGAATCCCGTGATCAGCGGCCCCGTCTTGCCGCCAGCAACAATTTCGCCTTTGGCGGAGTCAATACGTCGTTAGTTTTGAGTTCCGTATAAACGACGGCCTGCCTGGCAACATCCCCAAGCTCCTCCGTGATTCTTTGGACGAGGGGCGCATCCTCAACCAAACAGGCATCGAAATCCCAATATCCAAATCCCAAATTCCAAATAATTTCCAAGCACCAAATGGCCAAGTTTCAATTCAAATCTGTTTAGGTCATTCGAAATTTGAATTTAGATATTGTTTGGGATTTGGTGTTTGTAATTTGGTGCTTCGACCGGAATCTTTTACTTCCGTAGTCTTGAGGGAATTAAGATCCTTGTAGCGATTAGCCTGGTAAAAGTCTTCGTGTTACGCCAGAAATCAAGCCATGGCCGGAAATGGGAAACCCGGTCTTCCCGAGGCCCATAGATGGCATGCACAGGCGCCTCGATGATGGGAATCCCACGCCAAACTGCCCGAACCAGAACCTCCACCTCAAACTGGTATCTCCTGGCCCTGGTCCCAAGGCGCAGGGTTTCAGGAAGGGGATAAACGCGAAATCCGGACTGCGCATCGGAGAGCCACCTTCCGCATGATGTCCAGACCCAGAAGTTGGCGAATCTTCGACCCCAGCGGCTGGTCCAAGGTACATTCCCTTGTTCCATCTCCTCCCGTTTTCCTATCACAAGAGGTCGCTGCCCCTCCGGGAATGTGCGGATCAGAGAGATTAGGGAAGGAATATCTTGCGGATTGTGCTGTCCGTCGGCATCAATTGTGACCGCCCAGTCCGCGAAATGGAGGGCTTCTGCAAACCCTGTAAGTAAAGAAGCTCCCTTCCCCTGATTCCTCTCATGGCGTATCACCATCACACCGGAAAGAGAAGCCAAGACATCACGAGTGGAGTCTGTCGATCCATCATCCACCACAATCACAGGCAGCCGAAGTTGGAGACACTTTTGAACGACCCCACGCACCCGTATTCCATGGTTATAAGCAGGAATGACAATGGCATACCGAAGAAGTGTATCCATGAGGTGAGGAATCCTGTTTTCGTAAAGTAAATATACTCCAGTCGCAGGTGGCAGTGTAGATATTTTTCCGCTTCCAGAGGAAAAAGCCTGGGGTTAGAAGGAAGCTTTTGTGTAACGCAAGCAGACCTCTCAAAAGGAGATCCCCAAAAGAACGTTGTGTGTATTCAATCCCCTGTCGCGTGTATCGAAAGGTTCGGAGATATGGCGCAAACGATATTCCACTCTCAATGCGGTTTTTCGACCGATGTTAAAGAGCATCCCTGCACCTGCATTGACAAATCCAGCAAAATGCTGATCTCCCAGAAGTGGCGGTTCTGAATTGCCACGGAACAGTCTTTTTCCAGCGCTATCATAACCGAGCCCTCCCCCAATCAGGAGAAACAACGAACCCCATTTTTCCTGGATAGGCTTGAAAACGGTATTCTGACTAAGCCCCAGAAAATAGACATTATGCATTTTCTGGATGTCGTAGTAAAAAAAGTTTCCTTCGAATTCTAAGTCCCAATACTTCCAATCCTTGCGGAGAGGAAAACTCATCCGAGGAAGAAATCCATATACCTTCATGTCGGTTCGAGTGTAGAATACGTCACCCGTCCCCCAAAGAATTGAAAAACCCCATTTCGTTTTTCTCTCCTCCTCCTCCCCATAACAATAGGACACTGTTGCTCCAATGATCACAAGGAGAATTAAAGTGGAGACCAAATAACTCTTATACGAAACCCCAATGCAATTCTTTTTCACTTGCCCTCCCTTAAAGAGGAACGTGCCCATCATACAATAAATCGGGGTTGACAGGCAATTGCATTTCCTGATTTTAGAGAAAGAAAAAAGGTCCCGGTCACTTCCTTTTATCGATGATACAGGATAAAGAAGTCCCTCAGATCCTTTTTGTGGCTAAAACGTACTGAAAAGATCTCGGTGATTTGGGTGTTTGGTTTTCTTCCGTCTTGCCATCATGCACCCCTTATGGTATAAGACATTTCTCTTGATGGTAGAAGAACCATCCCTTGAATGGAGCATGAAACCCTGAATGGATCTGTTGAGGTTCCTCAAAATCCAGGCTGAGAAATATGGCGAAAAGCCATTCCTATTCGGCGAAGGAACATCTATAAGCTATTGGGCCTTTGATCGACTGACGGACCGCATCGCCGCTGGCCTGGATCGATTGGGTATTGGACGGGGTGACCACGTAGCCGTTCTTCACCCGAATAGCGTTCAAACACTTCTCAGCTATTTTTCAATTATCAAGACAGGGGGCGTTGTTATCCCTATCAATACCGTTTACACACCACGGGAAGTAAAATTCATTCTGAATAACTCCGAGGCGAAGGCGCTGATCCTCCATGAGGATTTCTCGCCCGTCATTGAAGAAATAAGGGATGAAATACCTTTGGTGAAACATATCATCGTCAGAAAAGGCGACGAAACAATGGAGACTGCCGTCGAAAATACGGTCGGAACTCCACTGTCGGCGATGATGGAGGTGGATCTTAATCCGGATGATGCCGCGATCATGTTTTACACCTCTGGCACCACGGGTTCCCCGAAAGGGGTCATTTTAACACACCGCAATTTCTGTTTTGGCGGACCGAACGTGGCTCAGAATTATGGACTCAGAGAAGAAGATGTCACCATCGCCGTTCTCCCTCTCGTCCATGTCTTCTGTGTTGCCAGTCCTTTTTTCGGGAGTCTGAGTTCAGGGGGGAGTGTGGTGGTTCTCGAAAAGTTCAAGACAGAACTGGTCTTTGAGGCAATCGCCAAGTATAAGGTAACCTGGTTCCCCGGCGTTCCAACCATGTTCATTTACCTGTTAAATGCGCTGTCAGAAAACAGGCAGGATTTATCCTCCTTAAGAATGGGGCTGTCAGGGGGAGCCTCCCTTCCTGTGGAGGTTTTGAAAGAATGGGAGGAAAAATTTAAGGCGATGGTGATCGAGGTTTACGGACTGACAGAATCGACCGGTCTTGTGACAGCCAATCCGGTTTACGGGATCCGAAAGCCTGGGTCCATCGGGATCACGGTTTCCGGGGTTGCCGCGAGAGTGGTGGACAAAGAAGGAAATGAGCTACCTCCACGAGGAATTGGCGAGTTGATCTTTAAGGGACCGAATGCCACCAGGGGATATTTCAAACTTTCCCAGGAGACGGCCGAGAAGGTCAGGGATGGCTGGGTCTATACGGGTGATCATGCATGGAAGGATGAAGACGGGTATTTCTACATCGTAGGCAGGGAGAAGGAACTCATCATTTCCGGAGGCTATAATATTTATCCAAGGGAAATAGAGGAAGTTCTCCATGGCTTTCCAGGGGTGAGCGAAGTGGCTGTGATCGGCGTCCAAGACCCGATCAAAGGGGAGGTCCCAAAGGCGTTTGTCGCTTTGAAATCAGGCCTTCGAGTGACGGAAGAGGAACTGCTTGACTATTGCCGGAAGAACCTGGCCCTTTACAAGATTCCCAGAATCAGATTGATGGATGAACTCCCCAAGAATACGACAGGCAAGATTATGAAAAAAGAGCTTCCAAGAGAGTGAATAAACCCACAGGAGAGTGAATGATGGATCTGATGCTATCGGTTGAAGAAAAGAATTTCAAGGACACTTGCCGAAAGTTCGCCAGAGAGAAAGTGATCCCGATTGCCGAAAAATACGGGGAGACAGATGAAATCCCGAAAGAATTAGTGATCGCCATGGCTAAGGCAGGATTATTCCGGCTCTTTCTTCCGGAGGATCTTGGGGGAAAGGGTGTCAAGGCGCTGCCCATCTGCCTAGCCAGGGAGGAGTTGGCGGGCGTCTACTGTCCCGCCGATGTCACGCTGGCGATGCAGGGACTGGGGAGTTATCCGATATTCCTGGCCGGTAGCAGAGATCAAAAAGAAAAGTTTTTAGACAAGATAGGATCGGGAGAGTGGCTCACCACCTATGCCCTCACCGAGCCGGAGGCGGGAAGTGATGTGAACGGGATGAAGAGTCGAGCAAAAGAAGAGCCGGAAGGATTTATTCTGAATGGGTCGAAAAGATTCATTTCGAACGGGTATGCGGCGGATATCCTGATTGCCTTTGCAAAGACGCCTCTCGAAGGGAATCCGAAAGCAATGTCCGCCTTTATTTTGGAGAAAGGAACGCCGGGTCTTGTGGTCTCTAAGAGACTCAAGGCGATGGCGCCGCACGATCTTGTGGAGCTGGAGTTTGATCATTGCCTTGTGCCGAGAGGAAACCTTTTGGGCAAAGCGGGTGAAGGGTTCACGATTGCGATGAAGACCCTGGACGTATTTCGCATGTCCGTGGGTGCAGCAGCTGTCGGTATCGGCCAGGCTGCGTTTGACGCGGCTCTGGCCTATTCCAAAAAGAGGGTGCAATTTGGAAGTGCCATCGCCAAGTTTCAGGCAATACAACTTAAATTAGCCGAAATGGCGACGGAATTGGATGCGGCCAGGGCACTCGTTTACCGGGCGGCTATCCTGAAGGATAGAGGGGATTCGAATGTCTCCAGATTCGCTTCGATGGCAAAGTTTTATGCGACAGAAATCGGATTTCGTGCTGTGGACCAAGGGCTTCAAATCCATGGCGGCATCGGGGTGATACAAGGATCTCTGGTGGAGCGGCTTTATCGTGAGATCAGGGCCCTCCGGATCTATGAAGGAACATCCGAAATTCAAAAATTAATCATCGCCAACAGTTTTCTAAAAGAATGAGGGGGAGGGCGACATCCCGGATTTACAGGGTTAGCAGAATCGCTCGAAGGTTCTATGGGGAGCCTTCATCGAGGTGGAGATGGAAAAAATGATCATTTCAGTCGGTGTCACTGGCTCTCGAATCACCCGACAGCAGACACCTTATATTCCAATTACTCCGGAAGAGATTGCTCAAGCAGGGATCGAGTCCTGGAGGGCTGGCGCCTCAATTCTTCATATTCATGTGAGAGATCCCAAAACAGGTCTTGGGACACAAGATGGTGCGATCTTTAAAGACGTTGTGGATCGCATCCGGAGTGAGACCGATGCGATTCTCTGTTTGACGACGAGTGGTATTCCGGGGCGAAACCTTCCGATCACAGATCGACTGCAACCCTTAACCCTTTATCCGGAGTTGGTCTCCTTTGATGCAGGGTCGATTAATATGGGAGAAAATGTTTTTCTTAATCCACAGGAATTTTTGGACGTCCTTGCCAAAGAGACGCTCTCAAGCGGGATTAAACCTGAGTTGGAAGTTTTTGAGGTTGGGATGGTTTATACTTGTCTTCGATATTTGGAAAAAAATCTTTTGAAACCCCCGCTCCACTTCCAATTTGTCTTGGGTACACCTAACGGAATGCCAGCGACCGCAAAGTCGCTCCTTCACCTCTGTGAGATTATCCCGAAAGATTCGACCTGGTCCGTGATTGGAATAGGTCCGGGCCAACTTCCAATGGCCATGATGGCAATGGTCATGGGAGGTCATGCACGGGTCGGGTTGGAAGACAGCATCTACTATTCGAAAGGTGTGTTGGCCAGGAGCAACGCCCAACTCGTGGAGAGGGTGGTGAGGATTGCTAAAGAGTTCGGCCGGGAGATCACAACGCCATCCGATGCCAGAAAAATCTTAAGACTTGAGAAGGCATGAAAGAATCGGTTCCATGTAGCTTCAGCAGCAAAGGGTTGGGCCGCTTTCCGAAACTTTAGAATTGCGACATTATAGTTTAAGCCCAACCTTCCTGGACAGTTTCTTCCCGAGCCATCGTCTTAAACTTCGAGACCCGCCAGATATCCTTCTGCGATGGCCTCCAGGGCTTTTCTGGGGCTCACTGCATCGCCTATGGTGATCAATCGGGAAACTTTTCCCTCTAGCTTAGATCTTAATTCGTTACAGGGTTCAAGTCCAACGGCGAGGATAACGGTATCAAAAGGCCCGATTTCTTCTTCCCTGCCCTCCTTTTCTATTCTCAACCCATCCGCTAATACCTCTTTGACTGTAGAATTCAAATACAGTCTGACGCTATGTTCTGTCAAATCCTTCAACAGAAATGGCTTAGAACGAGCATTGACGTCTGTTGCAATTTCGGGAAGCATCTCAATAATGCTGACCTCCTTGCCGTGGTTCGCCAGATGGTTTGCCGTTTCGGATCCTACCATGCCCCCGCCGATAACCGCTACCCTCCGTCCAACATCTGTCTTTCCCTCCAGCACCTCATGGGCCGTGACGACGTTTGCCCTTTTCACACCCGGCAGATTGGGAGATACAGGCGCACTTCCGGTGGCCAGCACCACAACGTCCGGCTTCTGTTCGTTTACGATTTCTTCGGTAAGCTTGGTATTTAAATGGACGGAGACATGGTTTTCTTCAAGCTGTTTTCTCTGCCATACGATAAATCCGGCAATTTCACCCTTTGATGGCGGAATGGAAGCGGTGTAAAATTGCCCGCCCAGCCTGTCCGCTTTTTCAAAAAGATGAACCTCATGGCCCCTCTTTGCCGCCACCATTGCGGCCTCCATCCCTGCGGGCCCGGCTCCGGCAATGAATACTTTCTTTTTGAGGTCTGCCGGTTTTGTTCTGAGCTCCTTCTCCTTGCCCAGGGTCGGATTGACGAGGCATGTGGCGGGCAGGCTTCGACTGATCATTCCGATGCAGCCCTGCAGGCAGCCGATGCAGTAATTGATGTCCGCAAACCTTCCGGCAGCGGCCTTCTTTGGAAGTTCGGGATCTGCCAGGGAAGCCCTGCCCATGGCTACCAAATCCGCTTTCTTGCCGGCGATGATCGTTTCTGCAAGAAAAGGGTCGTTGATTCTTCCGACGGTGATCACGGGAATATCGACGACTTTCTTAACCTCTTCTGCAAAGTGCACAATCCATCCGTGGCGAATGGCAGCCGGAGGCGTGATGGCATAGGCGCTTCCATAGACGCCGGCCGAAATGTGAAGGGCGTCCACTCCAGCTTCTTCCAGCATCGCCGCCATGGTTTTGGTATCTTCTATCGTCCTTCCACCCGGCACCATTTCATCCCCCGATATCCTGAAAAGGACCGGGAAATCGCTTCCCGCCTTCGATCTGACATTCGACACGATTTCTAAAGGGAAACGCATCCTGTTCAATAAATTTCCGCCGTAATCATCGATTCTCTTATTGGAATAGGGAGACATAAATTGGGCAATCAGATACCCATGGGCTCCGTGAATTTCGATTCCATCAAACCCGGCTTTCCTTGCTCGTAGCGCGCAGTCACCGAACTCCTCCACGATTTCCCGAATCTCGTTGGCCCTCAGGGCGTGGGGGATTTCCTGAAGGCGAGGGCAGGGGATGGGGGAAGGAGCGACCGGCTGGTCTCCTATGAGAGCCCTGCTGGTTTGTCTCCCGGCGTGGTAGATCTGGGCAAATATCTTGCCTCCGAGATCATGGATCCTTCTTGCCAATTTCGAGTGACTTTCCACCTGGGTGTCATTCCACAACCCCGGTACGTTTGAAAAACCCTTGCCTTTGGGGTCCACTGCATAATCTTCGGTAATGATAAGCCCCCAGCCGCCCCTGGCCTTCGCCTCATGATAGGCAACGTACTTTTCAGTGGCCGTTCCATCTCTATGGCAATAATTCATCACCATGGCGGGCACGACGAGCCTGTTTGAAATTCTTACCCTTCCAATCTCGATAGGAGAAAATAGATTCTTGAGCATAAAGCGCCTCGTTTTGTCAAACCTCTCATCCTACTTAACTTGGAGATTCGGTCATGTCAACTCAACAGAACTTTCATGGAGGAAAGGATTTGGCGTATACTTTTCGATTGACATCCGGTCGATGTTCGATTAGTTTACAGAATATTTGATGGGGAAGGGTGGATGCGTGTTTTAATCGTTCAATTATTGGTTAACGGCCTCATCACCGGTAGCTTTTATGCCCTGGCGGGTGTGACCTGGGGAGTCGTCTATAGGACGACCCATATCTTCCATTTCGCTCATCACCTGGTTTTTGCAGCGGCCGGTTATGCGGCTGTTCTGCTCACAGCCCGGACTCATGTAAACTTTCTTTTCGGATTTTGTGCGGCAGTGGGGGTCGGGGGACTCCTTGGCTGCGGCATGGATGCCTTTCTCTACCGGAGGTTGAGGAGGGCAGGAGCCACTCAGGCCACAACGTTCCTCGCCTCCCTGGGGTTTGGAACAGCAGGAGTGGCCATCCTTCTCTTGGCGTTTACGTCCAGTCCCCGGCGCCTCGAGGGTTTTCCGACAAAGGTGCTGTCGATCGGAGAAGCATTTTTCAGTGTGGCTGATTTAACCATGGTCATCGTGAGTTGGGCAATGATTGGATTTTTGCTCTTGTTCCTGGCCAGGTCGAGGTATGGGAAAGCGATCCGCGCCGTGGGAAGCAATGTGGGAATGGCCAGAAATTTGGGTTTAGACATCGATCGGGTCTATTTGCTTGTTTTTGCGATCGGATCGGGCCTGTTTGGGGCCGCGTCGTTTCTATTTACGGCCAAGAATGTGGCCTATCCGACCATGGGAATTCATCCTTTTTTTATGTCCTTTACCGCCGTTTTCCTGGGAGGCGTATCCAGCATACCAGGGCATGCACTTGCTGGCTTCGTTCTTGGGTTTGCGGAGAACCTCGGCATGCTCTTCTTGCCGGGAGAGTATAAGACGATGATCGCTTTTGCCATCTTATTTGTGGTGATCGTGATTCGGCCCGAGGGACTCATGGGTCTCGGGCGAGGGTAGCCGGTCCATGGACTATGTCGTCAATATTCTGGTATTTGTTCTCATCTACGCGGTTTTAGTCCAATCCCTGAACCTGATCATGGGCTATGTGGGTGTCATCTCGATGGGCCATGCGGTGTTCAGCGCCATCGGGGCTTATACGGCGGCCCTGATCAGCATCCATCTCGGGTATAATTTTCTTATTGGGATGGCTGCGGGTTTCCTGCTGGCCGCCGTTGTTGGCGCCCTCCTGGCGATTCCTTCCCTCAGGGTTCGAGATGAGTATCTCATCGTCTTTACCGTCGGTTTCCAAATGGTGGCCTATGAATTCATGCTGACGGCCCGGGGGATTACGGAGGGGCAAGGAGGGATTCCGAATATCCCCATCCCGCGCTTGTTCGGGTTCGAGTTTAATACTCCTCTGAGGTTTCTCCCCCTTGCTTTTGTTATCGGTGTCGTATGTTATTCCATTGTCTGGAGGCTGGTCCACTCGCCCTTTGGTCGGGTGCTTAAAGCCATCCGGGAAGATGAGAGTGCCTGTCGAGCCCTGGGGAAAAATACGCTTAAGTTCAAGGTGCTGGTTTTCGCCCTGAGCGGGGGAATTGCCGCCATCGCCGGAAGCAGTCTGGCGTATTTTGTGACCTTCATCAGTCCGGTCTCCTTCAGCATCGAGATTTCCATCTTCATCATTGTCATGGTCATTCTCGGCGGAGAGGCGAATTTCTGGGGGCCCCTGGTGGGGGCGGCCATTCTTGTGGGCCTGCCGGAAGTTTTGCGGTTTCTCCCGGGTGCAGCAGGTGTCGTTGATGTGCTCCGCGAAATCTTCTACGGCCTTATTTTAATGCTAATGATGATTTTCCGTCCGCAAGGAATCCTGCCAGAATATGCAGCGCAAGCGAAAGAGTATCAGGTACCAACCGATGTACCGGCCGATGGAGAAAAAGAAAGTGGAGGCGATGGAGGGAGTGTCCCTTTCCCCGATGGGAAAACAGTTCCAACTCCCATTCTCGAAATTAAGGGGCTTTCAAAATCTTTTGGCGGGCTGCAGGCAGTAAAGGATGCTTCGCTCACGCTGCCATCGGGGAGGATTACCGGTTTGATTGGTCCTAACGGGTGCGGCAAGACAACCATTTTCAACCTGATCACCGGCTTTTTGGATGCGGACAGCGGAAAGGTCTACATTCGCGGCAAAGAGGTCACCGGCCGGGCCTCTTACAAACTGATGCATGACGGGCTCGTTCGTTCATGGCAGGATATCCGTACCTTTAAGGACATGACCGTGTTGGACAACGTACGGGTTGCCCGTCCAACACAGAGCGGGGAAAAAATCGTGTCGCTGTTCTTTTCCCCATGGCAGGTGGCTCGGGAAGAGCGGGATAATTACGGAAAAGCGATAGGATACCTGAAAATGGTGGGCTTGCTGAATAAAGCGGGACACCTGGCCGGGAATCTTTCCACAGCCGAACAAAAACTGGTGGCCCTTGCGCGTTTGATGGCCACGGAATGTCCTGTGCTGCTTCTGGATGAGCCGACAACTGCACTCGACCCGGAGTCCGTGGAAAGAATCATAAAGCTGATAAGGAACATCGCCAAGCAGGGACGGAAGACGGTTCTTCTGATTGAGCATAATCTGGACGTGGTCAGGGGGCTGGTGGAGGAAGCTTACTTCATGGGCGAAGGCCGTGTCTTGGCTTACGGCGACCCGGCAAGCCTGATGGCCGATCCCAAGCTCGCCGAGGTGTACTTTGGAATCGATTAGGTCAGGGAAGGAGACTGAGGTTTACTCATGTTGCTTGCGGTAAGAAACCTTGAGGCGGGATACGGGAAGAAGCAAATTCTGTATGATCTCTCTCTGTCCGTGCTTCCCGGCGAGATTGTAGGGCTGATTGGCCACAATGGGGCTGGTAAAAGCACAGCGCTCCAGTCTATTTTCGGGTTATTAACCCCTCAGGGTGGACAGGTACTCTACATGAACCGGGATCTCACGTTTGCATCCCCGTCCTCCAAATTGGACGCAGGGATCTACCACCTTCCGCAGGAGAATTTTATGTTCAGCGACCTCACGGTTGCGGATAATCTGGAGATGAGCTTTTTTACGATGAGAGATCAAACGGCTTTTCAATCGAGACTGGACGAGGTCTATCAGTTTTTTCCCGTATTGAAGGATCGTGAGAATCAACTGGCGGGTACCCTCAGCGGCGGGGAGAGGCGGATGTTGGGGATCGGGATGGGCTTGCTGAGAAAGCCAAAACTGCTCATGCTGGACGAACCGTCCAGCGGATTGTCCCCTGTCCTCTTCCAGAATGTTACAAGGATTATTGAGGAGATTAACAGCAACCTCCGGACAGCCGTTCTGCTTGTGGAGCAGAATGTAAAGGTAGCCTTCAAGCTGAGCAAACGAGTCTATGTGATGAAGGCGGGGCATATTATTTTAGAAAAGCCAGGAGCAGAGCTTCTCAAACGGAACGAATGGTGGGATCTCTTTTGATGGAATACGGAGGGAGGCCAACCATAAGAATGGATATCAGGACATCGGAGTATCGGGTGCGGTAAGAGAGAGCTATCCTTGACGACATAAGTTTTACAGGGTTGTCATTCCGGGCTTGACCCGGAATCCAGTTTTTTCTGGATTCCTGCTTTCGCAGGAATGACGCCCTTCGCCGTGGTATATGACGCTGTGTATAAGAAGAGGGCGGCAGGCGATGTGGCGGCCGCTTAAAAGAGGAGCAATAGTTAGGAGGACGCGAAAACCATGTTTGACATACTATTGAAAGATGGGTTGATCATCGATCCTTCACAGGCGATGCATGGCGAGGGATCTGTGGCGATCCAGGACGGCAAGATCCGTGCCGTCGGGAAGAATCTTCCGGACAGTGAGGCGACGAAGATATTTGACATGAGGGGGAAGATCATTGTCCCCGGCCTGATCGATATCCACTGTCACCCTGTGGAAGGATTTTGGGAGCTGGGGGTTCGGGCCGATGAATTCGGGCTGAATTCCGGTGTCACGCTCTTAGGTGACGCAGGATCCGCGGGTCCGGCGAACTTCGAGGCGTTGCGATTGTTCATCGTCGAACGGGCCAAAACCGATATCCTCTGTTTTCTCAATTTGTCCAAAACCGGCCTGGTCAAGATCCCCGAGATCTGCTCGGAGCACGATTTCGATATCGGACGGTGCAAGCAAACCGTCCAGGCGAACGCTGACCTCATCAAGGGGATCAAGGTGCGGTGCGTGCAGGCATTGGCCGAGGGACCGGGCATCAAGGCGATCGAAGGAGCGAAGAAACTGGCGAACGATTGCCGCATGCCCTTGATGCTCCATATCGGCGAAACGAGAAAGCGCGTTCCTGCGGACAAGATGGACGATTTTTCCCGGGCCGCCGTTGCCCTCCTAGAGAAGGGGGATATTCTCTGCCACTATCTCACCTGGGAGCCGGGTGGCATGATCTTAAAGGATGGAACAGTCTATCCGGAGCTTAATGCCGCGCGCAAACGAGGGGTCTTTCTGGATTGCTGCCACGGGCTGAATCACTTCAGTCTCACGATCGCTCGCCACGCCGTCTCGTCAGGCCTGATCCCTTCGATCATCAGCACCGACATGGTATCCACCGTCCGGTCGGCGGCGCAATCGCTGACCGTGGTGATGTCCAAATTCATCAACCTGGGACTGACGGTGGAGCAAGTGGTCGAAATGGCGACGATCAACCCGGCAAGGGCGCTGGGGGAGGAAGGCAGGCGCGGCAGCTTGAAGCCGGGCATGGCTGCCGATATCACGGTCCTCGAGCTGACGGAGGGAGATTTTTGGTTTGTCGACGGGACAGGCGGCGAGAGGATGCAGGGGGATCGGTTGCTGGAGCCGAGGATGGTTTTCAAGAGAGGAGAGCCTATGCCAGCCTATTCCGGCTATCACATTCCTCCCGTGTACAAGACTGTGTCATGATGGCAGCGTTGACGGAAGAGACAGTCGGGTTCCAAAGTTTTAGAAGGCGGTCTTTTATAGGAATGGCTATTTGGTGCTTGTGGAAAATGGAATCATCTCAAGGACATGGAGCGTCTGAATTTCACATGTTAAAGGTTGCCGCTCCAAAACTTTTCCACCCGGCCATCTCTTCCGTCTTGTCTGGAACGGGTTTTATTATTGCGACACAGTCTCTGATGGGAGAGGGCGAGGGTGAAGGGGGGCGAGTGTCAATCAATCGTTTAAGAGAAGAGAAAGGAGGACGCTTATGAAGCATGCAAGAATGTTGTTGGTTTGTATGGCCGTGTTCGTTTGGTGTTTGCCGGCCTATGGGCAGGGGACAAAGACGTTTCCGATCGGAGCCTTCTGGCCGATGACCGGTCCGCAGGCCTATTATGGCAGAGTGATGAGCCGCGGCGCCATGACGGCCATCGATGAAATCAACGGGGCTGGCGGCGTGGACGGTTACAAGATGGACCTGATCATTACGGACTTCAAGAATGTGGATGTGAATTTGTGCGTCACCGGCGTGCGGAAGATGATCAGTGTGGACAAGATCCCGGTGGTATTGGCATCTTTCAGCGTAACCTCTTTGGGGGCCCAGCCGATTTGCGAGAAAGCGAAGGTGGTGATGATCAACGGCGGGGCATGGAGTCCCAAGCTGGTCGACAAGCCTTTCTTGCACACCACTCGGTTGTCCCAGCAGCAGTTACTCCCCGCCATGATCAAATATTTTTGGGACATGGGGATACGCCGGCTCGGTTTGATGTACCTCTCGGACCCATCCGGTGAAATGCCCATGAAAAATACCGTGATCCCGACGTGGACCAAGTGGGGAGGGACGATTGTGGCCGAAGAGCCTCACCAGCCGGGGCTGACCGACTTCAGCGCCTATCTCACCCGTATTCGAGCGGCGAAGCCGGATGCCATCATCAATCTCTCGACGGGTGCGGATATCGGATACGCCGTCAAGGGGGCAAGGGAGATCGGTTTGACCTGTCCCATTTCCGTTCCCGAGTGGACCAACGATCTGCAAACCATCGCCGGAGACGCCAGTGAAAACGTCTATTCCTGCGTGGAGCACTACGACCGGACGAGTTCGTACCCTTTGACCAAGACCTTCGTCAAAGACTTTGAAACCAAATGGCAAGAACCGACCGACTTCTACTCGGCCAATTACTACGATGCCGTGCGGTTCATTTTTGCCGAGCTGATCACGCGAGTGGTTAAGAGAAAAGGCAACCCGCTCAATGGCGGCGAGCTGGAAGAAGCCATCTGGCAGAATCCGAGTTTTGACAGCGTCTACGGAGGCAAGATGACTTTGAAGCGTGACGGGTCCGTGGAAAAGCCCATGGTCATTTTCAAGGTCGTCAAGGGTAAATTGACCCTGGTGAAGAAAGTGGGTGCTGCAGAGTAGAGCGGCTGCCGTTTGGCAAAGGATGATGGGGCGCAGTCATTGCGCCCCATCACGGTTTTTTTAACGGGGGAGACCAACGGTCTTTAAAAGTTTGACCAACATTTGGTCTCTCCAGTTTTTGATTTCTTCCAAAGTCTTTGTGCGAATCGCCTCCATCTCCTCAACACCTCTTATAATTTTCTTCGCTGCTGAGGGAGGAATGGAGGTCCAGGTTTCCATCGTTTCCCATCGGTTTCGGTAGGATTGGGAATAGTTCTTGATAAAACGCTCAACACCATTTCCGGCCAAATGAATCCGCAAGAATGGACCGATGATCGGGTCGCGGAGGCCTATGCCCGTACAAAAAGCTTTGTCCACGTCTTCTGGACTGGCCACACCCTTGTCAACGAGGTCAATGGCTTCGCGCAATAGAGCTGCCTGCAATCTGTTGACAATGTAGCCAGGGACTTCACGCTTGAGCATCACGGGTGTTTTGCCCAGCCTTTTCATGAAATCATGGGCTGCCATCACCGTTTCAGCAGAGGTCTGTTCACCGCCAACGATCTCAACGAGCGGGAGAAGGTGAAGCGGAAGAATAGGATGGACCAAAACACAGCGATGGGGTTTCGCCGTCACCCTTTGAATTTCTGTCATGAGCAATCCTGAAGAGCTACTTGCTAAAATGGCATGGTTGGGAGCTGCCTTATCCATCTCTTTGAAGACTTCTCGCTTCAGTTCATAATTATCGAGGACCGATTCTTGAACGTAGTCCGCCTGAGCGACTGCTTCACTAATGGACGTCCCTATTCTTATCCGCTTCAGGGCGGCGGCAGACTCATTTTTCTTCAGAAAATTGTTTGCCTCCAGGAACATCAGGTTCGATCTGACAGCGCTCACTGACTGCTCCAGGATGGTTTCACTCACATCCTGAAGAATGACTTCAAGACCCTTTGAGGAAAACAGAGTCGCCCAACCTTGGCCTATGAGACCTGCTCCAACACATACAATCTTCTCGATCTTCTCGATTTCCATCGGCTTCCCTCCTCGCTCAAGGTTCAACTGCGACTCCAGGCACCAACTCACATAATGTCACGGGAATCCAAATTTCGGGATCAGGCTATTTTTTGGAAGGCCTGGTCAAAATCTGCAATCAGGTCATCGATATGCTCAATCCCCACCGATACCCGAATCAAGGAGTCGGTCAACCCGACCTGTTCTCTGACATCCTTAGGAACCGAAGCATGGGTCATCAGGGCGGGATGTTCGATGAGAGATTCCACACCTCCCAGACTCTCAGCCAGGGCGAAGACTTTTACGCTTTCCAAGAATCGTTTGGCTTCTTCCAGTCCTCCCTTAATCTCAAAGGAGAGCATTCCTCCGTGTCCTGTGGCCTGGCGATTGGCCAACACATGCTGCGGGTGGCTTTTCAACCCGGAATAATGGACCTTCTTTACCTTGGGATGCTTCTCCAGATAGTTGGCAAGGCGTAAAGCGTTCCGCTCGTGTTCCCTCATCCTTAGAGCGAGAGTTTTTGTTCCTCTCAAAACTAAGAAACTATCAAAAGGGGATAAGATGGCACCCATCGCATTTTGGTTGAATTTTAGCTGCCGGTAGAGATTTTCATCCGAAAGCATGACGGCGCCCCCCACGGAGTCGCTGTGCCCATTCAAATACTTGGTGGAGCTATGAACCACCACACTCGCTCCGAGCCGGAGGGGTTTCTGGAAATAGGGTGTGAGAAAGGTATTGTCCACCACCACCGGGATATTCACTTTTTTAGCAATTTTGGCAATGGCGGCAATGTCACAGACTTTCATCAGAGGGTTGGTCGGTGATTCCAACCAGATCAGTCGAGTGTTACTCCGGACAGCCTCTTTGACGCGCCGAGGATCCCGGGCGTCGGCATAAGTCACTTCTACCTTAAAATGCGGAGCCAAGGTCTGATTGAACAGCCTCCGGGTTCCTCCGTAGAGATCGTCGAAGGCCAAGACATGGTCGCCCGTACGAAGAAGGGTGATGGCCAACGTGCTTTCTGCGGCCATGCCGGAGGCGAAAGCCAGCCCGAAGGAGGCATCTTCAAGAACTGCCAATCTCTTTTCAAGGGCATCCCGGGTGGGATTTGCTGTCCTGCTGTACTCATAGCCTCGCGTTGGTTCATTGACTTTCTTTCTTGCAAAGGTGGAAGAAAGATGGATGGGGACAATGACGTCCCCTGAACCCATGTCCACATCTGGTTCTTCTCCCACGTGAATGGCCTTGGTCTCAAATTCCATCGGTCTGGCCCTCCTTTAGGAATTTAGGAACCCGTTCTTTTTCATCCATTCGTCATTATATATCTTACTCAGGTATCGATTGCCGGAGTCGGGCAAGATGACAACGATATTTTTGTCTCCGTCGACCTGGGCGGCGAGCTTTAACGCTGCCCAGACGGCACTTCCACTCGACCCTCCGGCAAAAATCCCCTCTTCTCTGCTCAGTCTCCTGGCCATGAGGAAAGAGTTTTTGTCGTCCACCTGAAGGATATCGTCCATCAGGCTGAAATCAACCGCTTTGACCAAGTAATCTTCGCCGATCCCTTCCACCTGATAGAGGTGGGGACGCGGCAATTTCCCTGTCTTGAAATATTCGTAGAAAACCGAACCCTCGGGATCGATGGCAACCACCTTGGCATTCGGTCTTCTCTCCTTTAGGTATCTACCGGCTCCGCTTAAGGTGCCACCCGTTCCGATCCCTGCCACCAGATAATCGATCTGGCCTTGGGTCTGTTCCCAGATCTCCGGTCCTGTGGTATGGTAATGCGCTTCGATATTTTTGGGGTTGTTGTATTGATCCGGGTACCAGGCATTCGGCGTTTCGACCGCGATTCTTCTGGCCACACTGTAATAACTTTGAGGAGAATCGGGAGGAACGTCTGTGGGGGTAATGATGACCTCCGCCCCGAGGGCAATCATGGAATTTTTCTTTTCAGCGCTCATCTTATCCGGCATGGTAATGATGCATCGGTATCCCTTTACGGCAGCGATCATGGCCAGGGCAGCGCCGGTATTGCCTGAGGATCCCTCCACGATAGTGCCACCCGGCTTCAAAAGTCCGCATTTTTCCGCATCCTCGACCATGTAGAGGGCCATGCGGTCCTTCACACTCCCGGTGGGGTTAAAATACTCCAGTTTTGCCCACAAGGCAGGCTGGATGCCTTTTGTGACGTGAACCAGCCGGACCAAGGGGGTATGTCCTACTGTGTTGAGTATACTCGGGGTTGATTTCATCATTTCCTCCAACTTCATTCTACAATAAATCGAACCTTTTTCTTCAATTCTTTTTTAAACAGATTATAGAGGGTCCATTCCCTGTTTCACATTTTAACTCCACGTTGAAAAACGAGGGATAAATGATTAAAGAGGGATGAGACCAGGGATGGGGAAGGAGATCCCTGGCCGTACGTTTTTGGGAAAAGGCTGGACCTGACCGCTCAAAGGGTTTTTTTGGAGTTTACAGACGAGTAAGCTTTGATAAAAGTGTCCATCATACTATTAATCAAACCCATCATGTCGCTTGCTATCCCTGAGGATAATCCTGACCCGAACACTCCTGTAGACCAGGTTCCCGAAATCACTTCGACTTTAGGATCTCGTTTCAAGAAGCCCCTTTGCCATAATTCAACTTCAATGAGGAACGAAAATATCTTATCATTTTTCCTTGAACCATCGACCTCCACGTGAAGAATCGGAATGTCCGAAGATAATTCCTGGATGTATACCACATCGATATTTGCCTCCCGGAGTTTTAGCTCGACACCCGCGCGAATACGGTCTTCGGTAAGGCCGGCCTTCCTGAGATCCTCAGAAATCGGTTTTTCAATTTGGATCACCACGGACAGTTTCTTAAGACCCTTAAGTGATGGGCGGCTGTACTGATCATCACCTATGGCAAAAACGGCTGGGATAGCTACTACCAAGCTGAGGAACGCAACGATCAAGATGATCAAACACTTTTTGATGCTCATCGATTGCCTCTCTCAATTATTCTCTCCGTACTGGTTGAGAACATCTTAAATGCTTGATAAACCCTTTGGCAAGACGACCCTCATGATGGCTCAAGAAGCACTCCCATGGATTCCGTTTGGCTGGGATGATGGCGGCGACTGATGAGAAGATAGGGTCTGCAATCGTGCGACTTGATTCATGCCAATATTTGAGTATGCCCCCAAGTGTCCAGAGAGGTCCAAATTCTCTTTGCGTGCTTACTCCAAACGCGGGGTCTTGATCCGGTTCACCCGATGATAATAATGATACAGATGAGTGAGGGCGCGGACGGCCCGCTTCACCGAAGGGTAGGCAGGAATGCCCCCTTTTCCGAATTCCGCCCGCAGGCTTGCCCCTTGTGCCGCCAGTCCAGGATCGCCGCCTTCGGAATCGAGCACGAAGACCACGGGTTTTCGATGGCCCCTCTGCTTCACCTGCTCGATTGTGGCCGAAACGGAATCTAGACGGTCGGATGTGTGGAATGCCTTCCTCGGAATCAGGCGCTCCGCGACGACCATCCCCATCGCCGGATCCCGGTAAACGAGATCCAATATCGCTCCGAAGTAAGCAGGGTTTACACAGGCTTGGAAGTCGTCCAAGGGGTTTCCGGCAATGGAACCTGCAATTGGCACGGTCTCACGAAGTTTACTCATGGTGGCGGTGGACGGGGAGGGGACATCGAGCCCCTCGAGGATGCACGTGTCGCTGCTCACCACGCTCGCGCCACCGCCAACGCCGATCACAAAGACCCCGGGGCTTCCGGGTGGGGGTAAACATGCAAATGCGAAAATAGCATCCATCCACTCATCAAGCGATTTTGCATGGATCACCCCTGTTTGACGGAAAAAGGCTTGCCATATCATCCGCTCCCCTGCCATGGCACCCGTGTGGGAGGCCGCTGTGCGTGTTCCGGCTTCGGTCTCCCCTCCCTTCAAGACAATCACAGGTTTCTTCTTGCTTATCTCCTGTGCCAGATCAAAGAACCTTCTCCCGTTTCTCATGCTCTCGATGTAGAGAGCGATGACCCGTATGCCCTCATCCTCACCCATGAACTCGAGAAAGTCCGGGCTACCGAGAACGGTTTCATTGCCGACGCTAACGGCTTTGTCCGTTCCGACCCCGAGGGAATAGGCGTATTCGGTCAGGCGTTGTGTAATCGCTCCGCTCTGCGAAATAATACCCAAAGGCCCGGGTGCCCCAGGTATTGCTCCCCACGCTGTCAGGCCCGAAGCCGGGCAGTATGGGCCCATGCAGTTGGGTCCGATGATGAGAAGTCTTGCTTCCTTTGCGATGGAAGCAATCTCATCTTCAAGCTGTCTTCCTTCCTCTGTTCCGATCTCTTTGAACCCGGCAGTCAGGATATGAACGTGCCGCAGGCCGATCCGGCCGCATTCCTTTAAAACAGCCGGCACCTGGGTGGCGGCCACGCACACCATCGCGAGATCGGGTACGAGGGGCAGAGAAGAAAGATTCGGATAAGCCCGAAGGCCCTGGATTTCGGTTGCCTTGGGGTTGATGGGATAAAGCGTCCCGGGGAAGCCCGCCTCCTGGAGTTTCTGCAAAAAACTCATACCCCCGAAACTAAACCCGGATCGCGTAACGCCAACGATGGCGATATGCCGCGGCTTAAAAAAGGGTTCCAAATCTTTCCGCATCGACGCCATAACTTGTTTCCCTTGGTACGGTCCGATAAAACTGAAGTATAAGAAGTAGGCGATTGGGAGTCAAGCATTTGATAAGAAGCCGCTCTGGGGCGAGTTGGAAATAAGGAAGACGGGGTTGAGTGTTAAGTCAAGAAACGACCACAAGATACGAACGAATTTGTGAAGCCAGTATTACAGATTATGACTACCCGCAGAACTATGCATATTTAAAGGGTGACTCATCTGCGATCCGAACCATCCGCGCTGAACCCATTTTTTAATAAAATTGATTTGACCAGTGTGAAAACCCCATCATTTAATAATACATCTTTGGAAAAGAAATAATCAGCCTTGTACCGGATGGCCGCCTCTCGATATTCCGGCGAGTCATGACTCGTAAGAATAATAATGATGACGTCAGGATGATTAGCCTTTATCTTCCTTGTTAATTCAAGGACGTTTTCCCCTGGCAAGCTGATGTCCATAAAGATTAGGTTTGGCGGATGAGCTTCAATTTTCTGTAATGCTTCTACCCCATCTGCCGCTTCTACAATGTCCATTGAAGGAAATTGGTCTTGCAAGTTAATTTTGACAATTTGTCTGAATGAGAAGCTATCTTCAACGAGAATTGTTTTGAACATCTCTTCCTGTCTCCATCCCTTCCCAAAATAGACTCACTGATTGACCACCGTCTCCCCATTATTTAAATCTGTCCACTCCCCTTTAAGAAATCAACCCATGCGAAAAACTTAACAAGACTTTCTTATTAGAACAGCGCCGATGATTGGCAACCGAATCCACCTTGCTTTCTTACCATACCCCATTATTCCTTAGAACTTTGCGTTTTTCTATTTAAGACATTTTAGGAAGGAAGAACTTTGATTATTTTTATGGAAGTCTAATGACGGGCTTACTCTTAAAAAATAGAAACGCCTGATTCTGAAACACTCGCGGGTATATGGCCGCTTGCTGGCTCCACTAAGGGCCATAAGGATAGTAGTAAGGATAGTAATACCGGTATAGATATGGATAGTAATATGGATATCTATAATAATATGGCCTCGGATAGGGTTGGTGGATGCAGATTATTACATATTCAATATTGGTTTGCTCATGTTGAAAGTGGGTGATGTAGGAGGTGTTTGATTCCGGTTGAGTGTTAAGTTCTTGCTGAAAGGGTTACTGGACCCTTTACCTAAATAGTGCGGATTTCGAGCAGTAATCGACAATCCCAAGAGAATATATTTCACCCCATCAGTGGAATAAAAAGTCCTTGACATTTTAAAAATAATTTACTATAGATGGTTCAATTAAATATGAAGGCTTTGGGGTCCAGAAATATCTAATATTTCTGGAGGTTAAAAAGCCGGATAGTCGGGCCGCTATCTGAAAATACAATTTCGGAGAGCGGCCTTTTTTATTGGGTTTCGGAATGAGAGACGCAAAAGATCTTGGACCGAGTTTGCGAGAGGTTTCAATGTCACCGGTAAACCTGTGAGATGAGGTGATTGTGGTAGAAAAATCCCCGTATTTTAGACTTGAAATTGCTAGGGAAACAGAAAAGAAGGGAGGTGAATGAGATGGAGAATAGGAAGGAAGCCGGCGCCTCAATTTGGGTCTGGGTGATAGTCATTGGAGCAACTGCGTTATTAGTGGCAGGGTTTATAATTTTTTTGAAGCCATAAAATCCAACGCACGCCGATGAAGTAGATGAGGTTAAAATTCAGATCAAAGGGGGTCATATGTTTACGGCCTGTTGCCCAAATGATGCTTGCAACGATTATACATTCGAGCTATAAGCATGGCAACACAAATTAGGTATGGAGATATTGCCATGATGGGTCAACAGACAGGAATTCAGCCGAAGATCTTCTATCCTCATCTGAATC
>DASPPQ010000096.1:0-30689 GCA_035625415.1 Thermodesulfobacteriota bacterium | reverse complement strand
CTTTTTCAAAAAGGGTTTGAATCCGGACGTATTCCTGAGGAACAACATTGGCCACGGCCAGAATTCCACCCACTGCCCCCACACAAAGGGCTGGGAAGAATACGGGTGCAGAACCCACGAAGACGGCAAATCCTTTCTTAGACAGATGAATGATCTCACTCAATTGACCGATATTCCCTGAGCTGTCCTTCATCCCGACGATGTTGGGATGCTCTGAAAGCTTGGCAACCCATTCCGGTTCTAAATTGATTCCAGTAAATTGTGGGACATTGTAAAGGAGAATTCCGATTTGGGAAGATTCTGCAACAGCAACAAAATGATCGTACAAAATCTGGGGTTTCATCGATCCCTTAAAATAGGAAGGCGTAACGACGAGAGCACAATCCGCACCTATCTCAGCCGCTTGATTGGTAAAGCGAAGGGTCTCCCGAGTTGACTCCAGTCCTGTTCCGACCATCATGATCTTTGATCGGGGGATGGAGGCTCTTGAAACTTCGACGACTTTCATTTTTTCCTTCTCATTCAAATAGACGGATTCTCCATTCGATCCCAGGACGAGATAACCGGAGAGACCCGTTTTGTTCCATTTTTGAAAATTGTTCTTAAGTTGATCCGATGCTAATTTTCGGTCTTGAAAAGGTGTCGTGATCGGCGGCATGACACCGCCGAGTTTCACCTTGGCGCTCGCCTTTAATGACATCATTTGTGTCCCCTGTCCGTAAATTATTTTTCCCCTTGTCTTTAAATAACACGCGAGATGAGTTATGGTCAAATAACCTTTTACGCTGATCCTTAAGTTATAATTTCTCTTGACAATTCTTAAGAATCTTAATCTAATACGGACACGAGACAGATTATTTTTTGTTAGGGGAAAATATTGGTCGAGGAAAAAATCAAGGATGCGACGAAGATTTTGAATCTTTTAAGGTCGATGTCCGGTTATCAACCCCATTTTGAGATCATCGGCAACTACCGACTCATTGATGACGGCATCCAGCCTGAGGCGACCATCATGCTCCGGGCTAACGGAAAAGAGATGCACGAAGCGGACACAGGGGTAGGACCGGTAGATGCCTTGACCAAGGTGTTGAAAAAGTCACTCAAATCGATCTTCCCCGAAATTGATGAGGTGAAGCTGGTTGATTTCAGCTCCAGAATCTTCGATCCGGGTGCTGGAACCGCGGCGGGTGTGGAAGTGGAGATTCTGTTCAGCAATGGGAAGGATGCGTGGAGGGTGAAGGCATTTTCAGAAAATATCAATCGGGCCTCTTTTCTTGCGTTGGTGGATGGGTTTGAATATGGGATTTATATCTTCAGAGAAAAGAGGGATTAGATAATCGAAATCCAAATGTCAAACAATCTCTTGTCATTTTTTATTTGAGCTTTGAAATTTGGATTCGATTTGAACTTTGGGCTTTGACATTTGGCATCGACTCTCGTATACGGAGCACATTATGGATCGTAAAAGGTTAGAAGAGGCCATTAAGGAGAAAGCCAAGGATGGCAAACTTCCCTGCGCCATGTGCTTTAAGATCGCTGAAGATTTTGGAATCTCGAAGAAGGAGATGGGGAAGATCCTGAATGAGACGAAGGTCAAAATCAGCCAGTGCCAGCTTGGGTGTTTTGAATAATTTCAGATTTGAGGCGGGGTGCGTGCGCGGTTCAAGGCGAATAAGTTAAGGGGTTGACATAAAAAGCTGTTTGAATATAATTAGGTTATCCAAATTGAAGGAGGTGAGAGCGCGTCACGCATGGGCAAGGAATATGGGCGGGGGGAATTCGGAAAATATCTCAAGGGTGGTTTTATAACCACAAGGAGGTAAGATCATGAATTCAGTTGTTGTTATCGTCATAGGGTTCATCGTCTTTTTCATTGGTTACCGTTTCTATGCAAAGTACGTTGATACTAAAATCGTGAAGTCTGACCCAAAGAGGGCCACTCCGGCCAAGATGTATATGGATGGGGTGGAATTCATGCCCACCAGTAAGAACGTCCTGTTCGGGTACCAATTCAAGTCCATTGCTGGCGCGGCCCCGGTCATCGGACCTATCCTTGCTATCCAATGGGGGTGGCTCCCCTGTTTGCTGTGGCTCTGCCTTGGTGCGTTATTCATTGGATGGGTTCACGACTACTCGAGCGCCGTGGTGGCCATGCGAAATGAAGGAGCTTCCTTTGGCGGATTAAGCTACAAATTGATCTCGCCGCGAGCTCGGATCATTTTGCTCTGCTTTATTTATTTCTTTCTGCTTCTCATCGCGGGCGCCTTCGGGGCGATCGTTGTCAATGCAGCCATCGGGCAGAAAAGTTCTCTCATGGCATGGCTTTTTTTCACCGGCGGTGGAGTTCTTGCTGGGCAGATGATCTATCGCTGGAAGAAGGATATTATTCTGACCACTGCTGTCACCGTCGCCATTTCGTTGTTCGGGATATGGCTTGGAACCGTTGCTCCCTCTGACAGCATTCTTGGACAAGGAATTGCCAATAGTCGACTTGTTTGGGCGATCGCCGCGCTGGTTTTCTGTTACTTCGCATCTGTTTTACCGATCTGGAGGTTTGCCCTTCCCATTAATTATGTCACCTCCTACATTATTTTCTTGGGCCTCTTATTCGGGATCATTGGAGTATTTGTACTCCATCCTGATTTTACACTACCCGCTTATACAGGCTTTAATATCAAGATTGGGCCTCTCTGGCCGATCTTGTTTGTGACGATCGCTTGTGGGGCCGTCTCCGGGTGGCACAGCATTGTTTCAAGTTCGGGAACGGCCAGGCAATTGGAGTATGAGCCGGATGCCCGTCCCGTAGGGGGCGGGGTGATGTTTGTGGAGATGATGCTTGGTTTGTTCGCTCTGGTCATTGCTGGAACGATTTTCGCCTCGTCTTCCGAATATGCAGCAGCCATTGCTAAAGGACCTATTGGCGTGTGGGCAGCAGGAGTGTCGAAGTTCTTAGGGGTATTGGGGCTTCCGGCTACCATTGGAAAGTCTTATGGCGGCGTTATGCTCATCATCCTGGCAGTCACCATCCTTCAACTGGTTATCCGGTTTATGCGGGTGGCTACATCGGAGATATTGGGAGATATCAGCCCCATCTTTAAGAATGTCCATATTGGGACGATTATCGCCAGCCTTCTCACGCTGATCCTGGTCTTGACAGGATGGTGGCAATATCTCTGGATCCTTTTCGGAGGAGCCAACCAATTGATGGCCTCCTTGGCATTGATGCTGATGACAGCGTGGCTGATGTCTCAGGGGAAATCATATGCCTGGACCTTTTACCCGATGATTTTTATGTTTTTTACAACGATCGCCGCCCTGGTCGTTACCTCTTATAGACTTTTCACAGCGGTATTTACAGGAGCGGTGAAGGGGGAAGCGTATATCGGGAATATACTGATGGGTTTGGTTGGGATATTCCTGATCATTGCTGCAATCATTCTGGGACTGGAAGGGTTGAAGGCCTTTGGCCGTTACAAAGCTGTACGAGCAGAAGGAGCGCCTGCAAAGGCATAACTATTTCGTTAGACGTGAGGTGTAAGGAGTAAGGTGAATCCCCTCACCCCCTTTACTAAGGAGGGTGGGGGGATTATAACATGTGGCAATTTAATCGAAGGAGAAGGTTTTTATGACGAAAGAGGAGAAGAAGAAAAAAGCGGGATATTTTCAAGCGGTTAAAGAGTTTGTCTATGGGATGGCAGCTCACGACTCGTACCGATTTGCCTTGAAGACGAGGGCGAGCATGGAGCACCTCTTCATTCTCATCACCATGGGAGACATGCTGGGTGTTCCTATTCTGCCGCCCTACTATTCCTTAAGGTTATTGCCTTATGTGGTTCCCCAGATTTCCACCTGGAAGCGGCGAATGCTGAGGGAGAAAGATTTTACAGATGGCTTGGCATGAAATGCCAACGAAGGTTTATGGAGTTCATTGGGTTTATCGGGTTATTGAGTTAATCAAGGTAACCCAAGCAACCCGAGTAACTCAAGTAACCCAAGAAACTCGATAACTTAGAAAGGGGTGATTGACATTCCATTAACAGATATATTTGAAAAGTATCCGGATCGGCGGTACATTATGTTTGGCGGAAAGGGAGGTCTGGGAAAGACTACTTTCTCCGCGGCGACTGCCTATTACTTAGCCAAAAAGGGGAAAAAGGTGTTGATCTTCTCTGTTGATCCACAAGCCTCGTTAACGGATATCTTTGAAAGAGATATCTTTGGGAAGGGACCCACTGAAATCATTCCCAACCTCTACGCGCAGGAGATTGATGCCGACCGTCGTGTCAAGGAATATCAGCAGGAGATTAGGCAGAAGATCTTCGATATGTATGGAGTGAGTAAGATTCCAGAAGAGATCGAGAGCTATATCCAGGCTGCTGCGGCAGAACCAGCCATGGAGGAGAGCGCGATCTTTGATGAGGTCGTTGACATTGTCATCAAGGGTGGCTACGATTATTATATCTATGATTTAGTGCCGCTGGGCCATGCCCTCTACTACCTCAGTATGGCTTCCGTTTATGATGCGTGGATCAGTAAGATCACCGCGCTCCGAGAACAGATGAGGGAGTATGATCAGGTGGCAGCGGTGATGCATCGGGAAAAAGAATTGGATGAAGACGCCATCTTGAAAGAACTTCTTTACATCAAGGACCGTATCAACAAATCGTCGAGCATTTTGACGGACAAGCAAAAAACAGCTTTCTTTTTTGTTTTGACTGCTGAGGAGATGATCATTAAGGACACCTTAAAGGCGGCAGAACTTTTTGCTAAATTCGATGTCCCCTTGAGCGGCTACATCATGAACCGGGTTTTGCCCTCTGACTTAAAAGGGAAAAATGTTCCTGAATACCTGAAAAATCGTCTCGAGATGCAGGAGCATTATTTAAAAGTGATTGACACCACTTTTGGTGAACAGATTTTAGCATCTGTGCCTGAGATGGAACGAGACGTAACCGGCCTTTCAATGATTGAAAAAATGGCCAAGGCGATGTTTGGAAATTTTTAATTAGTAAGCCAGTAGGCAGAAAGCAGTAACCAGAAAAGAGCAATACGCGGGAGTTTAAAAATGGACCAAATTACGATCAGTATGGGAAAATTCTTAAAAGATCACCCTCGTTTGAAATATATCTTTTTCGGGGGGAAAGGAGGTGTTGGAAAGACCGTCATGGCAGGGGCAGCGGCTCTCTGGTCGGCCAAACAGGGGAAGAGAACTTTACTGGCATCGACCAATCCTGTCCATAGCCTTTCTAACCTATTAGAAAAAGATGTCTTCGGAAAAGCAGCCGTCGTCTGCGACGAAGAAAAATGCTATGCCTTTGAGATCGATACACGGGATACGATCGAACGGTCCAAACGAGAAATCCGAGAGAAGATCAACTGGTTTCTCAAATTTGCAGATATCACGACCAAAGCAGAAGATTTCATCGAATCGGCCACGATGAATCCTGCCTTCGAAGAGTCGGCTATGTTTGAAAATATGGTGGATCTCATGTTCAAGGATGAATATGATTTTTACGTCTTCGATACTGCCCCCACAGCGAATGCGAGACGCCTTCTCGGGATGTCAAAGGTTTACTCCCTTTGGGTGGAGAAGATGCTGAAGAGCCGAGAGGAAGCAAAGTCCTTGAGGGAAGTCCTCTCTTTCTCGAAAAAAGAGAAAAAGGACCCTCTCTTGGATTACCTCTTAAGTTTCAAGGATAGAATGGGCAGTGCGAAAAACCTTCTGACCGACGAAGCCCTCACGGCTTTCTTTTTCGTTACGCTTCCGGAAAGCCTTCCCATTGCTGTCATCACCCGGTTCATTAATTGGTTCCATGAATTCGGAATTCCTGTTGGTGGTGTGGTGGTCAACGGAGTCATTCAAAAGGATCAGGTCGGAAAAGATACTGTGGAGTTCGTCCTCAACCGAATTCAGATGCAGGATGAGCATATGGCTGATATCTGGAAGATTTTCGGGGACAGGGTGAGGGCGATTGTCCCTCTATTCGAAACAGAGGTGAAGGGAGCGAGGATGTTGAATCGGACGATTGAGCATCTTTTTGGAGCCCCATCTCATTAGATGTTAAGTACGGACCTGAATTAATCCCTCCTTAAATGGTCCAACCGTTGTGCCTTTCCTTGTCAAAACATGACACTTTTCGCTCAAATCGTGAAACATTGTCATATTTGAACTGATGAGAGGTTAAACCAAAGGTAAGCTAATCTCTTGAAATCATAATAGTTTCTCGCATAGTTAAATTTGGTATGGAAATTGCTCAGTTGGTATGGAAATTGCTCAGGATAAACGTGAGTTAACTAATTGTTTTCATTTATTTTTTAGAAATGGCGGATAGAGCATGCTAGGTATCATCCAACTCTTACTTGCGGTTTTTGCTATTTATAGCGCTCTAAAGTTTCCCGAAGAATTAAAGCTCTTCATCCCTTTGGGCTGTCTTATTGCGATGCTTGTAGTAAGTAGAATTGAAAAAAGAAACTCTGCGAAAAAGGCGGCAAGGAAGAGTTTTTTGCAATCAGAAATCGACAAGGCCACGAAGAAAGAATCCACAGCGATCAAAGATCAGGATTTTTCCATTATTGAATCGCTGCTCTGGCCCAAAAGCGAATTGCTATTAATGGATACAGTTCATTCCATCCTAAAGGATCTGGGGTTCAAGATATCAACCGGGGTTAACTACCAATCCGTGGATCGCATTGTGAAAATCCCCGGGACCCGCATCGCGTTTGGAGTACAGATTCTGATGAGCGAAGGTGAGGTCCAGGGAAACCATCCCAAGATCAACCGGGCCTTGCAGTTTGAGAAAGAAAAAAAGGAGGATGAGAAATCCTTGATTATTGCGAGCACCCATATCCGCCTTCCGCTTTCTGAGAGGGGCCAGGTCAGTCATATCTCCAAAGAGCTGAGCAATTTCTTAAGTCGCCACAATATGAGCATGATTACCACTCATCACCTCTATGATCTTTGGCAGAAAGCGAAAAAAGGGGAGATAGATATTTTGGTGTTCTTTGAGCAAGTCTATTCGCACTCTAATGAGACCTTCTCGTTAAAAGGGAATTCGAATTCCCACTCGCCTTTGTTTAACCCGCCTGCCTGATAAACTTCCAGTTCGTTTCGTTCCACACGGTCGGGAAGAACTTTCACTTTTATCGCCTCTCCGTTATAATGTAAAGAATGAAAATTAAAGAAATCTTTGCAAAAAGCCTTCTAACCAAGACAGCCATCTCCGGCTTCGATTACTGCCTCAATCCGTACGTAGGATGCGGTCATGGCTGCAGGTACTGTTATGCTAGCTTCATGAAACGTTTCACCGGTCACCTTGAACCGTGGGGAGAGTTTGTCGATGTTAAAGTGAACGCTCCCTATTTGCTGAGGAAAGAGTTAAAAAGGGGAAGGCATGGGGTTGTTGCCCTCAGCACGGTGACGGATCCTTACCAGCCTGTGGAGAAAAAGTATCAACTGACTCGACAATGTTTGGAAGCTCTTCTGGATCTCCAGCTTTCAGTAAATGTATTGACCCGTTCCCCTCTTTGCCTGAGAGACATGGATCTATTTAAACGATTCAAAAGAATTGAAGTGGGGTTCTCCATTACTACCGATGATGACGAGATCAAGAAGATCTTTGAGCCCTGCTCTCCTTCGATCTTGTCTCGAGTCAAAGCCCTGAGGGTCCTCCGCCAGGAAAAGATTGGAACTTATGCTTTTATCGGTCCGATGCTTCCTCTCAACCCGAAGCACCTAGTGGGGCTGCTCGACGGGTTGATTGACGAAGTCCTTATCGATCGAATGAATTATCCGAATAAGGTGAAGGCGGTTTATCGCAAGGCCAAACTGGATCAGTATTTGGAAGAGGATTATTTTCGTCTGGCCGGAACGGAGCTAAAAGAGCGTTTTCAGAAAAAGGGGATCCCCGTATCGATGATATTTTAGGAAAGTGACCAAAAATTTAAAGTGAGCTAAAGTGACTAAAGTGAGGTAAAATGCCTAGAGTTGAATTCGAATGACAATAGAATTCTTCGACGCTTTAGATACTTCTAACTTTAGGCACCTTAACTGGAGGTACATGATGACCATCGGCAGATTCGGATTGAGAAAAAGAGATTACGATTTTCCACCTTTCAGACCGCCCAGCGAAGCAAACAGCCTTCTTCTGAGGGTGACCCGTGGATGTCCGTGGAACCGGTGCACTTTCTGCTCTATGTATAAAGGGGTGAAGTTCGAAATTAGGAAGATTGAAGAGATTCTCGAGGATATCGAATCAGCGAGCGATCTTTACGGGGACAGGGTCGGGACGATTTTTATTGGGGATTCGAATAGTCTTGTGGCGAAGACCGAGATGGTGGTCAAAATTTTGGACACTTTATTGTCCTCCTTTCCCCATATTGAAAGGGTAACCAGTTATGCGCGAGCCAAGACCATTGCCAAGAAACCTTTGGAGGATTTAATAAGAATCCGTCAAGCAGGGTTAACAAGACTTCATGTAGGTCTTGAGACCGGCGATCGAGAGCTCCTCCAGGAGATCGAGAAAGGGGCGACCCCGGAAGAGATGGTTGAAGCAGGGAGAAAAGCCAAAGAAGCGGGCTTCGAGTACTCCTTATATGTTCTGTTAGGCATTGGCGGTGAAGAAAAATGGGAACAGCATGCGAGGGGAACCGAAGAGGTGTTGAATCAAATCGATCCCCATTTCATCCGCGTCCGGACCTTTATTCCTCAACCCAACTCTCCGTTCTACGGGGCCATGGTGGAGGGTCGTTTTCAACCGGCTTCGCCGGAAACGATATTAAAGGAAACAAGGCTGCTCTTAGAAGGGCTTCACGTAACCTCTGAATTCTTAAGCGATCATATTTCCAATCTCCTCCCCCTCCACGGAAAACTCCCCGAGGATCGGGAGAAAATGATTCGGATGACCGGGGAGGCCTTAAAAGAACTCGGAAAAAATAATTTGTTGAGGGAAGAGATGGAAATGCGGAGGCACCTGACCAGCCTGTAATTTAGGCTTCCAGGAGTCAGGGATTCTAGGGGTCAAGAAAGATAAAGAAATAGGAGTGTTGAAGAAAAAGGAAAAATTCAGGCCCTCAAGAAGAATTTAAAAAGCTCTAGAAGACTTCTTACGAAGGCCTATGATAAATTCTTAAAATTTCGAACTCTCGGCCCCTTGAATCCTAGAACCCTTTATTTAGAGCCGCAGGTGGAGCAGGTGGAAGCGGAGCAGGTCCCGCAGGACGAACCAGCGGTGCTTTTGAACTTCCCGCCCGCGGAAAAGGCAAAAGCGGACATCACCCGCTGAACTTTTTTGCTCTTACATTTGGGGCAGGCGATTTTTTCAGAGGTATTCATCACCAGTTTTTCGAATTCGCTCTGGCACTGGCCGCAATGATACTCGTAAATAGGCATCTCACGAACTCCTTTTAAACTCAGCATAACATTTCCTAATTCGATCAGCAAGGGAGCCTGCTTCTCTCGCCGCTTTGGGTCCCCTTTCATCTTTAAAGTCGGAAGCGATCTTTTTGCAAATTTCTTCTGCTTTTCTCAAATATTCCTTATTCAGTTTTCCGTCTAATTTGGCCCGAGCCAGCTTCGAAAAATAGGATAAGGACTTCGAATAGGCATTCCTATAGTACTCATTCATCCCGAGGCTGAAGTTTAGCAGGAATCGGAGACCTTCATGATGAGGGTCCATTTTCAGGGCCTTTAAAAAATAGTTCGAGGAGAGATCGTAATGTTGACTCCGCAGATAACTTACACCAGCGAGCCGGTAGGCGTCCAAAAACCCCTTTTCAAACATTATATTGAAAATTTCTTTCGTCTTCTTGGGGCCATAAATCTTGTGCAAAAGAGTTAGATTTTCCAGGAGGAAACGGACCAAAAATGTATTCTTGGCCCCCTGTTTAAAAAGATCGACGAGTTGCGCCGTCGCATCTTTAAAAAGAGACCGAGTCTCCAGCATCCCGTCGTCCACCCCCTGCTTGGCCTTTAGGATGATCCGCTCGAACAATCGAAGATAGTCCTTCTCATAGTCGGATTTCCCGAACTTGGCTTTGTATTGGAGATACCTGGGCTGATAAACTTCCATCTGGTAGATGTTCTCTCTCAGCTTCATGGCTTCATGGAAAATCGACCCAATCACTAAGTCAAGAAGCCAATCACTTTTGTGGATCTGTTTTTTCCCCCTATATCGAAAGAGGAAGTGACACTGCTCCTTTAAATTATAGAGGAGGCCCTGGCCCTTGTCATCCACCCAGGTGCCGATATCTGAAAAACGCAGGTGACCCTTTCTATACTTCTTAAGGATCTCACGGAAGGCGACCTCTGAGAGGAGAAGGCCCCGTACGATTTCGAGTATATTTCTGTCGCGTGTCACCTGGGCTTTCTTTTCCATCCTTCCACCCTCTTCATGCCCACTATACCAGGTCGCTCTCCTTTTGTGAAGTCTGCAAATTTCTTGAAAAATATTGACGCGAAAAACGAAAAAAAGTTATATAATATTTTTAATTTTTGAAAGGAGGGAGTGGCGATGGCAGTCAGGGTCGGGATAAACGGATTTGGAAGAATTGGTCGGAATGCCCTTCGAGCTGGTCTGAATAGAAAGGAGTTGGAATTTGTGGCGGTCAACGATCTTACCGATGCGCAGACGTTGGCGCACCTCTTGAAATACGATTCGGTCCATGGAAAATTTGGCACGCAGGTCGAAGCGAAGAAGGATGCCATCTTGATCGACGGGAAAGAGGTGAAGGTCTTCGCGCTGAAAGATCCGGGGCAGCTTCCCTGGAAAGATTTGAGAGTAGATGTGGTACTTGAAAGCACGGGGAAGTTTACAGATCGAGCGGGCGGCTCAAAACACGTTGAGGCGGGTGCGAAAAAAGTAGTGGTTTCTGCTCCGGCGAAAGACCCGGATGTGTCTTTGGTCCTGGGAGTCAATGAGAAGGATTATAACCCTTCAAAACATCACATCATTTCCATGGGATCATGCACAACGAACTGTCTTGCCCCTATTGCCAAGATATTAGTGGATGAGTTCGGGGTGGAATATGGACTGATGACAACCATTCACGCCTACACCAATGATCAGGTGATTCTCGATTTTCCGCACCGGGATCTTCGCCGTGCCAGGGCAGCTGCGATGTCGATGATCCCAACGACCACGGGCGCTGCGACGGCCCTCTCCCTCGTCATACCGGCGTTGAAAGGAAAGATGGACGGGATGGCTATCCGGGTTCCCACGCCGAACGTCTCCGTGGTCGATCTGGTGGCGAGGCTGGAGAGAGAGACGACGGCAGATGACGTGAATAAGGTTTTAAAGTCGTCTGCAGAAGGGAAATTGAAAGGGATTCTGAGCTTTTGTGAGGAGCCTCTCGTCTCCGTTGACTTCAATGGCAATCCCCACTCCTCCATTGTGGATGGCCCGTCAACGAAGGTGATCGGCGGAAAACTGGTGAAGATTATTTCTTGGTATGATAACGAATGGGGTTTTTCCAATCGGCTGGTGGAGTTGTTTCCGTATCTTTTTGGGAAAAAGTAAGCCGGCCTTACGGTAGAGGGTAGGATTCCTTACTCCTCAGTAAAACTTGAACCCTAAAACAAAGATGGGACGAGCAGGTTAGGACGATGACCATTCGCACCGCGGGTCAAGTTGAATTGAAAGGGAAACGGGTATTTATTCGAGTTGATTTCAATGTTCCCCTGAACGAGAAGAATAAAATTACGGATGATACCCGGATCCTCCTATCCCTCCCAACCATTCGGTTTGTCAGTGAGGCCGGTGGGAAGGTCATCCTCGCCTCTCATCTGGGAAGGCCCAAAGGAAAGAGAGATCCTAAATTCAGTTTAGCCCCAGTCGCCAAAAGGTTGTCCCAACTGTTGGGGAAAAAGGTGGCTTTCGCCACGGACTGCATTGGAGAAGAGGTTCAGAAACAGATTGAAGGCTTGAAAGAAGGGGATGTCATTCTCCTGGAAAACCTCAGGTTCCATCCCGAGGAGGAGAAAAATGAAGAAGCCTTTTCGAAAGCCTTGGCCGCCCTCTGTGACGTCTATGTCAATGACGCTTTTGGCACTGCCCACCGGGCTCATGCGTCCACAGAGGGAATGACACGGTTCGTGAAGACTGTGGCAGTCGGTTTCTTAATGATGAAAGAAGTTGAGAGTCTGGAGAAGGCTCTTGTAAATCCGGAAAAGCCTTACGTAGCGATTCTGGGGGGGGCAAAGGTTTCGGATAAGATAGGTGTGATCCAAAACCTTCTGGATAAGGTGACCACGCTCCTGATTGGGGGAGGCATGGCCTATACATTTCTTAAAGCTCAGGGGTTTCAGGTGGGAAAATCCCTTGTCGAAGAGGACCAGATTGGCCTCTCGCTCAGCCTCCTGGAAGAAGCGAGAGGGAAGATAACGTTTTTCCTCCCTTCCGATCACGTCGCTGCCGAGCGAATGGATATTCAGGCGAAGAGAAAGGTTGTCAAGAACGATAAGATTCCTCCGGGATGGGTCTGCTTGGATATTGGTCCGGAAACGGTAAAGACTTTTTCAAAAGAGATCCAGTCTGCGAAAACCATCGTGTGGAATGGACCCATGGGTGTCTTCGAATTGGAACCATTCAGTCACGGGACTTTTGCTATTGCGAAGGCGATCGCGAACTCCCACACCTTCAGTATTGTGGGAGGGGGAGATTCTGTGGCCGCAGTGAAACAGGCAGGGGTAGCGGATAGAATCAGTCATATCTCTACAGGAGGCGGGGCTTCTCTCGAATTCCTCGAGGGGAAGAAGTTGCCGGGCATCGAGGCCCTTAGAAAGAATAGTGGGGAGAAGGGGTGATGGAGAGACCCGGAGAATTTAAACTGTAATCAAAAATAACCCGTCCTTTCCTCCCCTTAACTAAGGGGAGGTCAGGTGGGGTTAAGAGGTGTATATAATGGGAAGATTGCCTTTCATCGCGGGAAACTGGAAGATGAACAAGACGGTTGGAGAAGCCGTCGATCTCGTCAGAGAATTGAAAAAAGCCATTTCAGGAGTTAAAGAAGTGGAAGTGGCTGTTGCACCTCCATTTACCGCGATCGACGCTGTCCGCAGGGAACTGGAAGGTACTCCCATTGGTCTTGTCGCTCAGAATCTTTACTGGGAAGAGAAAGGCGCCTTCACTGGTGAGGTTTCTGCTCTTATGCTCAAGGAAGCGGGCTGTCACTATGTCATTATCGGTCACTCTGAAAGACGGCAATACTTTGGAGAGACGGATGAAACGGTCAATCGAAAGGTCAAGGCAGCACTGGCTCAGAGCCTGAAGGTGATTTTCTGCATTGGAGAGACGTTGAAGGAGAGGGAAGACGGAAAGACGTTTTCGGTGATCGAAAGGCAGATAGAAGGCGGATCGAGGGGACTGGGCGATAAGGAATGGAGGGATATTGTGATCGCCTATGAACCCGTTTGGGCTATCGGTACGGGCAAGACGGCCACCCCGGAACAGGCTGAAGAGACGCATCGATTCATCAGGGAGAAAGTGGAGAAGCTTTATTCACGGAAGGTCTCAGAGAAAATCCTGATCCAATACGGGGGAAGCGTGACCGCGGAAAATATCAGGGGACTGATGAGCCAACCGGATATCGACGGGGCGTTGGTGGGAGGGGTGAGCCTGAAGGCGGAATCCTTCTCAAAGATTGTCAGATTCAGAGAATTGTGATATAAATTTACAGCGCCTGCCTATCGGTAGGCAAGGAAGAAAATGGCGGAAAGAATTTCTCATATTCTGTGAGTGATATCTAAGAAAGGATTGGATTTATGACGATTATCATTGCCTTGCATATTTTGGTCTGCATTGCGCTCATTTTGATCGTGCTGCTTCAAGCAGGAAAGGGAGCAGAGATGGGGGCCGCATTCGGAGGAGCGAGTCAGACAATTTTCGGAAGTGCCGGAGCGATGGGGTTTCTTACTAAACTGACCACTGTTGCTGCCATCATTTTTATGCTCACCTCGCTTCTTCTCACCTTCGCCTCCACAAGAAGGGCTTCTACGATTATGAAAGAAAGGCCGGCTCCCGCGGCCCCCGCAGCGCCCTCGGAAGCACCCATTCAGCCTCAGGTGCCTCTGCCCGAGCCGAAGAAGTAGAACTGTAGCGCCCTCATTTAGTAAGGCTAGTAAGGCGAGTAGACATCGCCGGCAGCCCCTGCCTGCCGGTAGGCAGGAATGCCGACGGTAGTAGGCTGTCAGATGTTACATTACAATGCCGAAGTGGTGGAAGTGGTAGACACGCCATCTTGAGGGGGTGGTGGGTAATCCCCGTGGGGGTTCAAATCCCCCCTTCGGCACCAACTTTCTGCTCTGTTATTCAATTTCTTTTCTCCCTTTTCCCCTCTCGCTCTTTGCCCTAACCTCCTTTTCTTCATGGTCTCTAATCTTTCCCTTCTCCTTTCTGATTTCGTCGTTAATTGAGCCAAATTCTTGACCTCCTGACCGCATCTTTATTATCTTTTCAGGCGGATATCCGTAGTGCTCCGACATCAATTTGAGGTTAACAAGGTTTATGATATCCTCGTCACTGAGCGCGATCGTTTTCCACTCTTTTTTAGGTTTATGCTTGTAGTACCCATATGCCTTGCCGTAGGGTGAATTTTTGACCACCCCACTCACTGGAACATAAAATATCTCCGGGCCAAGGCCAAAACGACGCGTGGCATAAAGCCACGTGTTGTCACGGAGCCTAAAGTCCATTACGATCTCCGGCGCGACATGGGCCCTTTTCGCAATGAATAAAACCACCGGAATTTCATAGGCGGGGATACCCCTTTCCTTAATGATGACAACCTCGCTCTGGGGAATTCTGTAGTAGTCTCCAATGGCAAGAAAGAATCCGCTTAAGGCCTCCTCCCCAGGAGAAAACCCTGTATCCGCACCACCTGCACCTGATTCGATAACCGAAGCGGTCGCAAACATTAGTACCACCAAGGAGATTCCCACTAAACGCATTGCAAGCGCTCCCTAATCTATTTTCTCAAACCAAACGTTTCTTAGAGTCCTTCGCAGGTTCTCTTTTTGTGCACATGTCTTTTTCTTTGTTCAGCCCCCGGTCAGGTCGTAGGTAAACTCGCAATCGCTTCACTTTAAGCTGGATGTCCCGTAAAATTCACCCTTTTCCCGGGGGTAAGGAGTAAAGAATCGGGTGCGGACATCGGCCCGCTGTACCTTAGAAGGTTACCGACCGTTGTCATCATAGTCTCCCGCTTTTTTCTTTTGCAGGATGACGTAGACAACAGGAACAACGATCACCCCAACCCAGAACAGACCCCATAACGTGTCCTTGAAATCACTTTTATACTGTCCATTCATGTTCTTACCTCCTTTCGATTTAAACTGGCTACCCCTTTTCACAATTGTTAATGGATGGGGTCGAGGGCGAGACGATGCGGACTGATGGAAACGTTTTCGCCCGCCTTCAGCAACTTTTTGCCATTGATGATAGCCTGAGATAGATCCTGACGATTAATAAATATCTTTTCATCGGTTGGCATTCTGGACTGCGACAGCCAAAGAGATAAGGAGGGTTGCTGGGAATCGGTCGGGTGTGTCTCCATGGGATTAACCTCTTTCATCGGTTTTAGAACCTTCCGCTGTCTAAAAATTAGGAGGTTTTTACAGGTTGTAAACAGCAGTCTTTGGGAAGAGGTCGTTAGACGTAACACTTCATGCCCGTGCTCCAACCGGGAGCAGTAGATCCCCTGAAAATGCTGGCTTCGTAGGAAGAGTGAATACGAAGTTTGAACCGCCTTCCCTTGCCTCGTACCAGATACAACCGCCCAGTTTCTGGATGACCTTCTTAGTCAAATACAGACCTAAACCTGTTCCGTCTTTTCCATTGTTACGATTCCCAATCCCAGTAAATTGTCTGAAGAGCCTGTTGCGATATTCTTCGGGGATGGGGTTTCCGCTGTTGTAAACATTCAACTGGTATGAAGAACCGTGATCTTCAAAACCCAAGGCGATCACGCCCCGTTCGTCACCGTATTTGATGGCGTTTTTGAGGAGATTCCTGAAGACCATCTTTAGCAAGACCCGATTTGTCTCAAGCGAAATTGGTTTGCTCGACATCGCATGGAGACTATGGTCAATGACGAGATGGTGTCCCCTTAGTTCTGGGGAGAATTCCTTCAGGACCGGGATCAGGATATCCCTCATCAAATCCAAAGCCTCTCTATCGGTCACTGAATCGTCGTTGGTCGAAAAGCTCCTCAGGAGATACTCTTCGGTTAACCCGATTAGCCCGGTGATTTTCGAAGATAGTTCGTTGATCCCATTTAAGACCTCCTCATCCATGTTCCCGTAATGACCACGGCTCAATAACTTCAAGGTGTCAGAAATGGAGATGAGAGGCCCTCTGATGTCGTGTGACATGAACTCCGCTTTATTAAGAATCTTTTCATCGAAACTCTGTTCGCACCATTCGGGTCGAAGATTACTTCGAAGGCGCTCCAGCCTTTCAAAGCAATTATTGACACGCATTTCCAGTTCCGTTAATTCGAAGGGCCTGAAAAGACAGTCATCCGGCGAAGATCGGATGATACGGCAAATGGGATCCCATTTATTACGAGTCGAAAATACGACAACACCCATTGTTTCTGGATGGCGTTCTTTTGTCCTCTCCAGAACTGCCAAGAGATCGGTGATCACCAGATCGACACGGTTCGCGTGTGCCGCGTCCATGGCAGAATCGTGATTTGCCGGCATTGTAACGTGATAGCCTTTCCCTTCGAGAGCCAACCTGATTGCCATGGAATAACGAGAATCTCCATCCGAAAGTGCCAATAAAATCCTACGCCTTTTCATAATTTCAGCTCCTTTTACCTCCGATCATGGACTCCCCTGTCTGAGACTTAGGGTATGGATTTCTATCCTCTCTTCATCCACTCGAAAACAAGGAAAGCAATTTCATCAATTCACTTTTTGAAAAAGGAGAAGAGGCGATACGAGGACGCCGGTTTTTTGCTCTGGTCCTGAGGGCCTTACCGCGGAGCGACATTCTGATCTTCATAGGATTTACCTCCGTCTTGTCGATGGTCAACCTTCCCCCTCCAAGCGTTATAAGGGCCATCATTGGTATGATCCCCATAACCTTCTTCACCTCCCTTCGTTGAAAAGTGCTGCTGGGGATTCTATGAAGAGCAGCTAATAGGGTTAAAGGTTGTTAATGATGAGAGGAGCAAATGATGTGCCAAGAGAGGTTGGTTTTATTAATGACTTGATATTTAAAGAAAGTATTAATGAATGCCGCGGTGGGTTCCCTTCAAAGTGATTTCCTTTTGTATGGATTAACATACATTAAAGATATCCTGAAGTGTATAGAAATTCCTATACCAGTGTGGATATGCCCCGGGACTATTCCGAGATCCCTGAGGAAGCCCGGAAATCTCTTAGGAGGGGGCGAAGGAGTTTTTAGAGCCCTCATTTTTCTTTATCGAGGTTTTTAAAATCTTCCGGTTTGAGGTTATGTTTTTTGACAAGGTTGTAAAAGTCGGCCCGATATCTTCCCGCCAGTTCTGCCGCCTTACTCACATTGCCTTTGGTGAACTCAAGGAGGCGAGCAAGATATCCCCTTTTAAAATCTTCCACTGCTTCTTTAAACGGTTTCAACGGTTCCGTAGGTAAATCCTTTGTGGGGAGAACAATCTCCTCACTTATGATGTCATGCTGGGTGATGGCCACTGCATGCTCAATGGTGTTCTCCAGCTCTCGCACATTTCCCGGCCAGTCATAAAGCATGAGCTTCTGCATCGCCATAGACGATATGCCTTTTATATCTTTTTTCATTCTCTGGCTGATTTCCTTCAAAAAATATTCTGCCAGAGGGGGTACATCCTCTTTCCTTTCCCGCAGGGGGGGGAGATCAATAGGTACAACATGGATCCTGTAAAAGAGGTCCTCACGGAAGGAACCTTTTTTCACCTCGGCCTCCAGATCCTTATTGGTCGCCACGATCAACCTCACATCCACCTCTACTGCTCTTTCACTTCCTAACGGATAAAATCTCTTCTCCTGAAGAACCCTGAGGAGTTTTGCCTGAATGGGGAGGGACATATCTCCGATCTCGTCCAGAAAGATGGTCCCTTGATGGGACTGGACAAATAGCCCACCATGGCTCCTGATGGCATTGGTGAACGCGCCCTTTTCATGGCCGAAGAGTTCGCTCTCCAAGAGGGTTTCAGGGATGGCAGCACAATTGATAGCCACAAAGGGTTTATCTCTTCTTTCACTGGCAAGGTGGATTACCTTTGCGATCACCTCCTTCCCCGTACCACTCTCTCCAGAGATGTAAATGGTGGAGTCGGTTCCGGCGATACGGGATACCAGATCTAAGACTCGCCGCATCTTTTCACTTCTTGCAACAATGTTCTTGAAATCGTATTTCTCTTTCAGAAGTCCCTGAAGTCTTCTCACCTCAGAGACGAGCCTCTGATTCTCCATAGCCTTTTCTATTTGCAATAGCAGCTCCTCAGGATCAAAGGGTTTGTTAAGAAAGTTAAAAGCCCCCTTCTTCGTAGCCTCCACAGCACTTTCAATACTTCCGTGGGCAGTAAGAATGATGATGGGCGTATAGGGATTGATCGAATGCATTTCCTCCATCAAAGAGATTCCATCCCTGTGGACGAGCTTGAGGTCAACGATAGAAAGGGCGAAGGTCTCTTCCCTGGCCTTGGCTATTGCTTCGTCTTCGTTCAGGGCTGTGACCACTTCATAGCCTGCCAACTCAAGCCTCATCCTGATTAACTTTAAAAAGTTAGCATCGTCATCCACCACTAATATCTTTTTTGAAGATAGGGTGGTCATTTTGAAAGCTCCTTCTTTTTTTCGTCTATGTCTATGTCTACTTCTTTCGATTTCTTTATAGTCTTGTTTAACTCTTCAATTTCTCTGTTTAATCTCTCATTCTCCTGAAGTATCCCTATCCATATTTTAGCCTGCCCGGCATAGGGGCTCTGAGGAAAGACCTTCAGCAGTCTTCTGAAGTGATCAAGAGATTTCTGATAGTCCCTTTTCGGATACCCATAATGGGCGTAAATGAGCCCGGCATTAAAAAGGGCTTGATCTCCAGGAGGAACATTATCATACAATGATAAGGCTTTCTGGTTTTCTTTCAGAGACCCCTCGTAATCCCCCTGGTCAAGAAGTTTCTGTGCGGTGATGAGGTATTCACGTGTCTCCCTTTTTGCCTCCATTTCTTTCAGCGTAGCACAGCCAGCAAGTGATATGAAGATCATGCAGGCAATAGAAAGATAAAGATACTTCCATGCCCTATTTCGCTTTCTACCCAAACCTTGCCTCCATGAGCATTTATGATATGTTTAACAATAGCCAAACCCAGGCCTGTTCCCTTGATCTTATTATAACTCGTCATGGTGGCCTGCTGAAACTTGTCAAAGATCGCGTTTAAATCCTCTTTCGGAATGCCGAGCCCTGTGTCTGCCACTGCGACTCTAACTCCCTTTTCCATGGGTTGGACAGATATCGTTATATGACCACCTCCTGGTGTAAATTTTACGGCATTCCCGATCAAATTCCTAAGCGCCTGAAGAATCCTTTCTCCATCCATGTTGACACAAGGCAAATCCTGCGGTATTTCCACTTTGATGCTCACATTTTTAGTCATCGCTAGAGGTCCCATACCAGAAACAGCTTTATTAATAAGGGAGCTGATATCCGATTTTTCAAGGTTGAGGGCTATCATTCCCGCCTCCATTTTTGACAGGTCCAGCAGGGAATTGACAAGGTCGGTCAGACGGTTGCTCTCCTCGGCTATAATTGCAAGAACCTCTTTCCGTTTTTCTTCAAAATCCTCTCCTATACCTTTCAGTAAAAGATTGGTTCCCTCTTTAATAGAGGCAAGCGGCGTGCGCAGCTCATGGGCCATCAATGAGAAAAAGTCAGACTTCATCTTCTCCATTTCCTTCAGCTTGTTGCACATAAGATTAAAATCCTGCGCCAGATCTCCTATCTCGGGCGGAGATGAGAGGTCCAAGCTACACTCAAAATCCCCTCCGGCAACTTGCCTCGTTTTCTTTCTCATGAAGGAAAGCGGTCTGGTGATGCTCCGGGTAATGAAAATAGAAATCATGATCCCCGAAAGGAGAAAACCTGCACCCATTAATATCGCGACCTTATTTGCCTTTGCCCTAGACTCTCCAAGCTGTTTTATCTTTTCATAGGTGTCTTGCTCTGTGTAAAGTCTCAAAATTCTCAGCTCCCACAGGATCTCGTCTACCGCTTTTTCCTTTTCCTCTCTGTATCTATCCTGAAAATAGGTTTGATTTTTGTTTATAAATTCCACTTCTTCATTGAATGCAGACTTATAGCGCTCATAGTAATTCTTTATCCTGATGAACATCTCTCTCTTGTGCGCAGTATCTGCTATGGATATTGCTTCATCAATACGTTTACTGACATCCCTTTCGGCGAGCCTAAACTGATTATGGAGTTCTTTATCCCTTGTGATGACATATTTTCTTTCGTAGCGTGTCTGTGCAAGAATGGAATCGGCAAGCTTTTGCTCAAGGTCTCTCATGCGATTGTCAATCTGTAAAATGCCACCTGTGACGCTGCGGAAAAGGGCAAGCTCCGAAAAGGCATACGCACTCACTGCGACGACGGGAATGAATATGGCAAGATAGCCAATAACCATGCGGACAAAAATAGTTGGTCTCACCCGGTACACCTCATCTTTCAAGGAAGGGAATGTGATATGGATGCCTGGATGTTGATTTCGATAATCCCGGGATAGGATAATAAATTCTCTCTCACTGTTTTCTATTTGTCAAGGCCACCTTCCGGGACATTCCTGTTTCTGATTATCAGGACCAAAATTCCCTTGTAATTTTAGAATATTAAACAGAATAATGAGGCAAAATTCCCGATCCGCTCGGTTCTCTAAGCCTGCGATCGTATGTCCCATTAAATCCTTCGGATTGAAAGACCTTGTAAAACCGCGAGAAATATTACATAATGGCCCCATCAGACAACGGATAGGAGGAGGGGTATGAATGCCCCTCCTCCTGTTATTTTTTGACAAAAAAACAAATGATTCTAACGACAACGAATTGAACGAATAAGCGTGATTTGACTTTCTTCTCCTATGCGTGAATACCCGCTCGAAGTTGACATCGCGATTCAAGCAGCCATCGAGGCATCGGCACTCTGTGAAAAAATAAGAATGGATCTTTCACACGGGGAATCCCTCCTGAAAAGTGACAGAAGCCCGGTGACTATTGCTGATTTTGGGTCTCAGGCAATTATTTGTAAATTGCTCAGAGAAAGGTTTCCCAATGACACGATTATGGCTGAGGAAGATTCCAAAGAGTTGAGGAGACCGGATCATTCGAAGATTCTCGAGCAGGTCGCGATGTATGTGAATGCCTTCATTCCGGCTTCCTCTCCAAACGAAGTCTGTTCGTGGATTGATCTTAGCGCCAATGCTGTCACCGATCGTTTTTGGGCTTTAGACCCCATTGACGGAACGAAGGGGTTTCTCAGAGGAGACCAATATGCCATTGCCTTAGCGCTTATAGAGGATGGTTCGGTGAAATTGGGGATATTAGCCTGTCCCAATCTCTATGTAGATATCGAACATCCGTTTGGGCAGAAGGGATGCCTCTTTGTTGCGTTGAAGGGAATGGGTTCAGTCCAGATGGATCGTCATGGCGGGAATCAACGTACTATCTCCGTCTCTGGGGTAAAAAATCCGTCCGAAGCAACCATCACGGAAAGCGTTGAGGCGGACCATGCAAATCACCTTATGCATCAACGTCTCGCGGAGAGATTGAATATTTCAAAACCTTCCGTTAGAATGGATAGCCAGGCCAAATACGGAATTTTAGCGAGGGGGGAAGTCACCCTCTACCTGAGAGTTCCGTCCCCTGCTGAGCCGGGGTATAAAGAAAATATTTGGGATCATGCCGCGGGATCGATCATCGCCGAAGAGGCGGGAGGTAAGGTGACAGACGTTTTGGGACGCCCGTTAGATTTTTCGAGTGGAATAAAGATGGTAAAGAACGACGGTATCTTGGCAAGTAATGGCATTTTACACGACACAATCCTAAAGGCATTGGCGATGTGACAAAATAAAATTCCAATAACCAAATTCCAAATCTCAAATAATCCTCAATAACCAAATTCGAATGACCAAAGACTTTTGATTTTGGTAATTGGAATTTATTTGATTATTGGTGTTTGGAATTTGGTTATTCAGATAAGGGGAGATCTCAAATGGAAAAGGCTTTTGCAAAAGTCATTGAATCCGAGATCCCGAAGGGCAGTGTGCTAATTTCGGTGGGCCTGCCGGGTAGTTGGAAAAGTCCGGTGACCGAGGAGATTGCAAGATTGAAAGGGTTTCAGATTCTTCGATCCGATATGATTCGGGTGGAAGTCTTGAAGGGTGAGGACATCTTCGACAACAAGGTCGCCTCAGACCCGGACAGGAGAAAGAAAGTTTACGAAGAGATGTTCAGACGGGCGGAGAAAGCATTGAAACAAACTCAGGATGGGCTGATTTTAGACGCCACATTTTTTACTCAGGAGTTGAGATCGAAGGCCGCTGAATTGGCTGAGAAGGCCGGTCGGGCTTTCGTCATTGCCGAATGTGTCTGCACAGAGGAAAAGTCTATTGAGCGAATTTCGAAGAGGACAAGGGAGAATTATGAGTCGAACGCGTTAACCAAGGAGGCTTACTTAAATAATAAGGCTTTGTTTCAACCCGTTGACACGGCCGATTTGAAAAAGAAGTTTAGGACGCTTGCGATCATCTCCCTCATGATCGATACGGAACACAACACCCCCTCGGACTGGAAGATTAAAAAAATCGAAAAAAGATGACTCTTGACACCCCATCCCTCCAGAGAGCACTCCTGGATCCCAAGATTTATCCCGACCACCCTCGAGTCGTAAAGTTTATCGAGACCCATATCTCCCTTCTTTTTCTGACGGGGAACCACGTCTATAAGGTGAAAAAACCGGTGGATTTTGGCTTCCTGGATTTTACCTCTCTCGAAAAAAGAAAATTATTTTGCGAGGAAGAGGTCAGGTTGAATCGACGGCTCTCTCCGGATATTTATCTGGGTGTTGTGAGGATTACCCGAGAAGGCAGCCGGATCTTATTGGACGGGAAAGGAGAGTGGGTGGAGTGCGCCGTTAAAATGAGACAGATCCCCGAAGAATTTCTGATGGACAAATTGCTCGAGAGAAAACAGGTCACTCCCAAAATGATTGAGGCCGTCTCCGAGAGATTGGCGAAATTCTATTTCACAGCAGAGACCAACAATCTGATTAAGAGCTTTGCGGAACCGGGACGGGTGAAACAGGACACCGACGAGAACTTCGAGCAGACGCAGAAATATGTTGACCTGACAATACCGAGAGAAGTCTATGAAGAGGTAAAGAGAAGGACCAACGAATTCTTCGAAACGAAAAAGGAAGTATTTCGTCATAGAATCGCCTCGGATCGAATTCGAGACTGCCATGGAGATCTCCGGTTGGAGCATATCTTCTGGAGAGATGGGATCTCTATTTTCGACTGCATCGAATTTAACGAGCGGTTTCGTTACACGGACGTGGCGGCGGACATTGCCTTTTTAGCCATGGATCTTGACTATCACGGCAGGCAGGACCTCGGCGAGCATCTCATCCGGGCTATTATCGGGGAGTCCGGAGACCATGAATTAATGGAGGTGCTGGATTTCTACAAATGTTATCGAGCCTATGTCCGCGGGAAGGTGGAGAGCTTCCGGCTCGACGATCCGAATATCCCGAAGGCGCAGAAGGCGGAAGCTCTGAAAAGGGCTCAGAAATATTTTGGCCTCGCCTATAACTACGCACGGAGATTTTGAATCGGTTCATACCAAGAATGCCAGCAGTAAACTTACATTCCCCCGCCCTTGCCCCCCTCCTTAAACGTTGTATCGTAGTCGAATAGAGGTAGGTAAGAAGGGAATAAAATGTTCTTTTGGGCTTAGTTGGAAGAGGTTGAATCTTCAAACCTCAGCGGTCTTTACCTAGGATCAGAAAGGGAAGATCAATGGACATTGAGAATTTAGAAAGACTCATTCGGGGAAGGCGCTCGATCAGGCAATGGAAAAAGGACGAAGTTCCGGACGAACTGCTGAAGAAGGCGGTGGAGTTGGCAACGTGGGCTCCCAACGGAGGGAATTATCAAGGGTGGCGTTTCATCATAGTGAAGAGGAAAGAGATTATTGAGAAAATGGCAGATGCCGTTCAGTCTGCGGCGGACCGAATTGCTTCCTGGCCGGAGGCGATGTCATGGCAAGAGGATGTGAAACGGTATCAAAAGAACGCTTCCTTCTTCAGGGGTGCCCCAGCCTGCATCGGAGTTTTTGCCAGTGAATATCAGAGTCCGATGGATAGGGTACTGGTTGCTCGAGAATCCTCCGACCGAAAGGCCAGGGAGATCCTGGGATTTCGAAGATCGGCGCCGACGACGATCCAGAGTGCTGCTGCTGCCGTAACGACGATGCTTCTTGTATTCCATGGCATGGGGTTGGGTGCTGTCTGGTTGGTATCGCCTGTTCAGGCCAAAAAAGAAATTGAAGTCATTTTAAAAATTCCATCTCATATGAATTTCATCTGCCTTGTAGGGGTAGGTTATCCTGGTGAATCGCCGCAGAGGGATAGAAAACCTGTGGAAGAGGTGATGGAATTTGTCTACTAATCCTGACGGAGGTAAGGGTTGAAACGAGAAATGAGGGAAGCGCCATGAGGGTGAGAATAAGCGTTCTACTCACCGGCCTCATGTTATTGTTATCCATTTTGCCTTTGACTTCTCGGGCACAGGAGGCGATGCGTTTAGGGATCAATACAACCCTGCGCACCTACGAAGAGGATATAAAGTATCTGAAGGAATTGGGCGTGGGGGGAATCCGTGTCCCTTTACAGTGGCAGTTTATAAAAATGCGCCCGGGCGAATATGACTGGAGCGATGTTGATCGTTTACTCAAAGCGGCTCAGACGAGACAGATCGATGTCCTATTTACCGTACGCACGACTTTTCCTCAACAGACGCGCCCAAAACGAATCGCACCCAGAAGGGGTGCGATTCAGATTAACCCCCCATCAATGAATATGAAGGAGTGGGCTCATTTTATTGAGATTCTTGCCGATCGCTACAAGGGGCAGGGTCTCAATTATGAAATTGAAAACGAGGTGAATGAGGCAACTTCCTGGAAGGGGACGCCGGAAGAGTATTTAGAGCTGTTGAAAAAGGGTTATGAAGCGATTAAGAAGGCTGATCCGAAGGCCAAAGTGCTTCCATCGGCCATGGGGTGCGGCATCGGCCGCAGTCTTAAATTAGGGTCGGAAGATAAGCAGGCGTGGAAATGGCACGATGGCTGGTTAGAGCGGGTACTTTCTACAAAGAAGTTTGATGCCGTGAGCGTCCACGATTACTACTTCCCGAGTGAAATCGTTGCCAACGACCTGACATTTCGTAGTTATTTAAAGCATATTCGAGAGGTCATGAAAAAATCAGGATCGGGGAACCTCCCGATCTGGATCACAGAAACGGGATTTGTGAGCCTTGCCGCAGACGTCGGTGGTCGCACGGATAAGGGGTCTCCTGAAAAACAGGCTCAATGGCTTACGGAGGCTTATCAGCAAGCGTTTGAATGTGGTGTGGAAAGGATCTACTGGTCACTTCTTTGCGACCGCAAAGAGCCTTACTTTGGTTCGATGGGGTTGGCGGATGCAAAAGGTGACCGTCGCCCCGCCTGGAATGCCTTATCTCAACTCGGGGCGGGAAAAGAACACAAATAAAGATTCGACACGGTCTTTAAAATGGCTCCCGTCCACAGCCCTTCGTTCTAACAATATCCAAAAATATTTGAATCTGTTTTTCAACCTGCTTGGGCGCGTAGCTCCGAGAATCGGCGTGATCCGCCTCAATGAGCAGTCCCGGTTTTCCGGTTAACCTGGTCACCTCCCTTTTGAGATCCAATTGACCCAGGGAGTACGGTTTACAGCTTCGATTGGAATGCATGATAAATCCGTCGGCTCCGTATGTGTCAACCAGGTTAGCCATTTTCCGTATCTTATACTCTAAGCCGCGATTGAGATGGATGCTGGCATAAGCCCCAGCCAAACTATTCAGCAGGGACTGGCCCAGGTCAAGTTCATGCAGCGCCCAGGCCGACGTATAGGTGTCCGCGACCAGCACCGCTCCCTGAGAGGAGAGCATCCTTGAAAGGTTTCGAATATCATACCAGATGGGAATGTTATCCCAGACGAGCCGTATCTCCTCCCGAGCAAATGCCCCGACTCCCTTTTGAACCCTTTCTTCCATCTCTCTCTTGAGCTTTCTGTAATAACCGACTGCCCAGCGTGTTCCCCTCAAGGTGACAATCGGGGCCATGTGGATGAAAGCGTCAAAAGCAGCCAGGGGCGCTGGACGGTGACGCGCCATCTCAAGAATTTCTTTCCACAAAGTGATGGCTTCGAAAGAACGGGAACAGACTTCCTGAAAACGTTCGTCTGAAAATGGATGATGAAGCTGGTTCTCCAGAAAAGAGACATATTCCCCCATCTGATTTTCGACATATTCCAGGGTATGCTTTTCCATCTCATCATGGATAAAAGGAGTGTCAAAGAAAAAGAGGGGCACATTGAAGGATCGGGCCTGGATCTCATACCATTTGATGACCGTACCGCAGATATTGTTTCCGCAGACCAAAAAGTCCGGCTTCGGGAGCCTGCCCAGAGGACCTTTCTTAGCCAGAGGAGACCCGATATCTGTGAGGGCATAAGAGCAGAGATCGTGGGAGTAACCTTTATGCTCGGCAGCCTCACAGAGAGAGGGTGAGACCCGGAAGGTTCCACACATCGCCCCGTAATTTTCGGGATAAAACGGGAGGACTCCCATAGCATAGAGAGGTTCTACCGACCCGCCGCTCGTAATCCACGCCACCTTTTTGCGAAACCAGGTTGGATGCTTCACCATAAAGTAATAAGCCATCATCAGGCGGCGATAGGCCTCCGTTGAATTAATCTTACGGTAGTCGTTGGATTGAGGTTGATCCTTTTCCATCTATTCTTCCTAAAACACCAAATTCCAAGCACCCAATCCCAAATAAATCCCGATCACCAAAATTCCAAATGAACTTGCTTCGGTCATTCTAAAATCGGAATTTGGAGCTTGTTTGAAATTTGGAATTTGAGATTTGGGATTTTGCATTCTTACATTGTGTCCTCATGCGCGATGCGCCCTGCTCGTCGTTTATAAAGGACTTAACATTTCAACAAAAGCTTGTACCCGAATCTTAAGTTGGCCGATGGAATAGGACGGGTCTTCCACTTCGAGAAGAAGTGTCGGAATCCCCTTCGACTCAAGGGCCTGTTTCAAGTCCGGATAGTCGAAAAAATGGCTTTCACAGTATTTGTAAAGGAGGAAGAGGACCCCTCTCGCCCCGGATTTCTCAACCTCTCTTGAAAGAGCCTCTATGTGGGCATAAGCCCCTCTATGCTGGGTGGGGCAAAGAAAGGAGGTAAAGTACCGGCTGGTGAGGCCGTCGATCGGATCGGTATCTTCCGGGACCATAAAACCGAGAAATCGCATTCCGCTACAAAGATCGTCCTGGACGATCATGGCACCGGCCTCTTCGATTATGGAAAAGTAGGAATCGGAATGGGTCATATTTCCTGCAAGATAAACAGGAACCCGATTTTCACTCTCCTCCGTTTTTGCAGGCAGCCCGGCCAGTAATTCGTCCAGGAGATCGAGGTATCGCTGACGATCCATCAGGTAGCCTGCTCGCATGATTCGGGCAAAGTCCATTCCGGAGATTTGATTGTGGGATTTAGGTCTGCGACTGTAAATCTCTTGGAGTCTTTCCCTGATATGATTGAAGAGCTGGATAGAGGTCTTGAGGCTCTGAGGAGTGATCTTTCCCACATTGGATTCCAGAAAATTCTTAAATCGCTCCAACTCGGCTTTCAAGTAAGGACGAGAAAGCTCAGAATCAACGTGTGAGGGAATCATCAAATTGAATTGAAGAGGGGTGCGTCTTTGGAGGGCCCAGATTTCAGCAAGGCCCTGCATGGTGTCGCACGTATGACTGAAAATAATCCCCTTGAGAAAGTCAAGTTCCCCTCGGAGTAAACTTTCAAGGGAAGATTTGACCAGATGGCAACAGTTGGGAGGAAGATGTGCCTGGACATAAGACATCTTGATGGGCGTTCCCATAAGACGAAAGGGAAAGGCGCCGGAAGCATGGACGAGTTCCTCGGAAATGTGGGGACAGAAAAAACCGATCGGAACACGGTCCTTTGGGAAAGAAGAGAAAACTTCCCGGTATCCCTTAGAAGTGATCGTTTCGAATTCTCTTAGGACTTTCGAAAGAGAAGTTTCTTTGTTCATAGGATTTGCTTTTAAATCTAACCTGGATGATTGGCTATTTCAATGGAGGGGGGTATCCCATGTTAATCCATGGTGGGTCTGCCTCCCTATCTTCTAGGCAACCAGGGGCTCAGAGATGCAATGTTTCTTCCTGAAGTCTACAAGTTCCCATTTTTTCAAAACATGCTTGATTTGAATCCGTAATCATCGGTGCTACTTTTTCTTGACATACAACCCCGTCCTATATATTGTTAATTCATCAAACTTCAACCATGATCTATACACATGTGCTGAATCACAGCGAGAAGATGAGGGACAACGGGAAAAGGAGGTGTGGAGTGGTTAGTCCAAAAATATTCTTACCGATAAAATCGTCTAAATTCTTTTTTACTCTTATCATCTTTTTATGCTTTTTCTTGTGTATCCTACAAACAGATCAGGCCTATGCTGGTTCCAGCGAATGGAACCCTGCAGGTCTTGAACAAAGGACCATCAACGCCCTGGTCATTGACCCACTGAATCCAAATACACTCTATGCAGCCACGGCATCCGGGGGAGTGTTAAAAAGTACGGACAGAGGAGCAACTTGGCTCGCATTCAGCACAGGGCTTGCCGAAGAAGCTGTATTTGCCTTGGCTGTTCATCCGACCAATCAAGACATCCTCTATGCGGGAACTTCTAGTGGAAGCATTTTTAAAACGGCTGATGGCGGAGCACACTGGACAATCGAAAAGACTGGCTTTTCAAACTCCGATGTCTTGACGATAGCGATCGATCCGCAAAACCCACTGATCCTTTATGCAGGAACTTCGGCTCCCTATATGCTCAGTAAAGGAGGAGGTATATTCAAGAGAATAGAGGCAGAAGAGAACTGGTATCCCGTTGATCAAGGCCTAACGAATAATACGGTATTTGCACTGGCTATTGATCCTGTAAACTCTAACGTTCTTTATGCAGGAACAGATGGTGGGGGAGTGTTCAAGAGCGTGAATGGAGGAGCAAAATGGAATTCAGCGAGTATCGGCCTTATCAGCAAAACGATTTTCACTTTACGGGTCAATCCCACAAAACCCAATACACTCTATGTGGGGACGGGCAAGGGTGTGTTTAAAAGTATTGACTATGGAGCCGCATGGACTGCGGCAAAGACCGGCCTGCCGGAAGACGATATTTTGGCGCTTGCCATCGATCCCAAAAGCTCAAATATTCTCTATGCGGGAACCCGACGGAATGGTATTTTTAAAAGCAGGGATGGTGGAATGAAATGGAGTTCTATGAATACCGGGCTCACTAATCTACTGGTAAGAACCCTGGTCATTCATCCTTGGGATACCACTATCCTTTATGCCGGTACTTCGGGTGGCGGTATTTTCAAGATTGATCAGAAGGCAATAAAAGATAAAAAGTAGAGGATGGGACGACCTCCCCTCTGGAGGAAGTACTTTTTGTCTATCCTTCCAATGTAGGCCTCTTTCTTGAGAACTCCTTCACTGAAGTCGTGAATTTTATGCCTTAACATAACCTTTCAAATTGTAATCAATAAAAGAAGTTCCTTGCGACCTAAAGTTTGCACCCACAAAAAGAGTGGGAGATTGAGAGCATCTCCCACTGGCGCCTTACTTCCTCTTCCGCCCTGAAAAGGGTCTACGAGTCGTTGGTTATCTTCTTACTTCAATGATTCACCGCTCCGGGCCCAATACGGCTGAATCCCATAATATTCATAGATATTGGCCTCGTCTTGGCGAGTTACCTTCTTGATGGGGTTAAAATAGGGCGCAAAATCCAAATGCTCCTTATCTGTTTTGAGAAAAACGATGTCTTGTCCGCCCTTTCTCTGAGAGATCCTTATTTCCTCGAAGGGCACAAGGAAGTTTACCCCACTTTCACCGTATAGGTCATAATCCCTATGGTTGATAACCACAAAGGCATGACCGTCTGAATCGACCATAACTTCATTAACGATACCAACGGCTTTACCGCAGGAATCTTCAACTGTAGCACTTACCAGGTCCAAACTGTTTAACTCCATAAACCTGCTTTTCCCTGCACTACCACTCTGGTTCCAATAGGGCTGAATATCGTAATATTCGTAGCTTTTGGCCTTATATTGGAGGCTGTCCTTCTTGGGCGGGTTAAGGTACGGTACAAAATCCAAATGTTCCATGTCAGTTTCGAGGACCCCAGTGACCTGACCGGCTTTTATCTGGGAGATTCGCAATTCCTGGAAGGACATAGGACTGTTTAGGCCCCTTTCTCCGTAGAGGTAGAAGTCATAGCCCCAATGGATGACGGACACAAAGGCCTGACCTCCGGAATCCACGCTGACTTCCTCCACGA
>DASPPQ010000095.1:0-4296 GCA_035625415.1 Thermodesulfobacteriota bacterium | reverse complement strand
TCGATTGCTAAAGGATTTTGAAAAAAAAGGGCTGATCCGTACTTCAAGAAATCTTATCGAACTGACCAACCTAGAACTGACCCACCCAGAACTGACCAACCTAGAACTGACCAGCCTATAAATTCTCTTTTTGTCTATTGTGATAAAGTCACAGGTCGATAGTATCAATATCACCGACACTTGTCGGGAAGATAACTAAAATTGAAGTAGAAAGATCGAAGCCGACTTGGCCAAGGATGAGAGAGTGTCATTCTGCGTGGCTGTGGGCTAATACAACACCGAGCAAATCCAGCATTGTCGTCAGGTAATTTGTAATAAGGCCAGGGATTGCCAAAATGGCATTGAGTCTTTATTTCCAAGCTCTTGAGACATTGGTTGAATTATGGAATACGAAATTCTTGTCGAGGACAACAAACGATATGCTTATCCGTGTTCATGGGGTGGTAACAGACCATTTGCTGACGGAATTGACAAGAAAAGCAGTGGAGAAAGCGCATTAAGCTGGTGTACAGCAAATACAGGGTGTGTTGAACGAGTATGAAAAGGACGGAGGCCAAAAAAAGCGGGACTGATCCAAGGGAAGTCCTAGCGCGTAAGAGCGCTAAAGATCAAAATGAAAACAAAACGGGGCACAAAAAGGCGGGAACGGCCCTGCCGGAGAGCGAGAGGAGATTCAGAGATCTGGTCGAGTTATTGCCTCAACCTATTTTCGAGGCAGATGAAACGGGGAAGCTTACCCTTACCAATGTGAAGGGATTCGAAACATTCGGGTACACGCGGGAGGATTTTGACGAAGGGATATCCATCTTCGAGCTCGTTACTCCTAAGGATCAAACGAAGGCCAGGGAAAATTACCGGAGAATCATGCAGGGAGAGAAGTTAAAAGAGAATGAATATGTGATGCAGAAAAAGGATGGCAGCACATTCCCTGTGATGGTTTATTCCAGGCCCATCATTCGACAGGATAAGATCGTCGGGGTGGGGATTGCCGTCGACATGACCGAGCGCAAACAAGCAGAGGAGGCATTACGAAGAAGTGAAGAGAGATACCGGAACATTCTTGAGAGCATCCAGGACGAGTATTTTGAAAATGATCTTGCCGGTAACTTTACCTTCGTAAATGATGTCATCGGCAAACATCTCGGGTATACCAAAGAAGAATTGACCGGGATGAGCTACCGGCAATACACGGACGAGGAAACTCGTAGAAAGTTATACCAGCACTATAACGAACTCTACAGGACTGGGGGACCAATTAAGCCATTCGAGGTGGAATATATCAGAAAAGATGGGACGAAAGTGTTTGTCGAGATTTCGGTATCTCTTATAAAGGATGCCGAAGGAAAACCGATCGGGTTTCGTGGAATCTCGCGCGACATCACCGAACGCAAGGCCGCAGAGGAAGCCTTCAAAAGATCCGAACATAGATATCGAATATTAGTGGAAAGTTCAACCGATGCTATTTTAATGCTCGATTTGGAAAGAAATATATCTGCCTTTAATCAAGCCTTTCTGGATATGTTTGGTTATGAGAAGAGTGAAGTCGAAGGAAGATCCATAAGAATCATACACCTATCGGATGAAAGTTTCCGCTCCTTCGGGGATGAGGTTTATCCGGTAGTTAGGAAATCAGGCTTTTTTAGAGATGAACGGGAGATGAAGCATAAGAATGGTGCCATTCTCCCAGTGGAGACGGTGACATCGGCCGTCAAGACACCTGACGGATTAATATTAGGCTATATCGCTATTATGAGGGACATTACTGAGCGCAAGCGATCTGAAGAAGAAAGGACAACTCTTCAAGAGCAGCTCCGCCAATCCCAGAAGATGGAGGCTATTGGCCAACTGGCAGGAGGCATCGCCCATGACTTCAATAACCTCTTGACCGTTATGAAAGGCTACACCCAGCTTTCCCTAAACGAGATGAAGGAAAGCGACTCTTTGAGAGGAAATATTGAAGAGATTAAAAAAGCCTCAGATCGAGCAGCGGATCTGACTCGCCAGCTCCTGGCCTTCAGTCGACGCCAGATCATGGAAGTGAAGGTACTGGATCTTAACACCCTTTCACAAGATCTTGATAAGATGCTTCGTCGGATTATCGGTGAGGATATCGTGCTAGCTATATTGTTAGGAGAAGATCTTGGAAGAGTTAAGGCGGATCCTGGTCAGATTGAGCAGGTGGTTATAAATCTCGCAGTCAATGCTAAGGACGCGATGTCCAAAGGGGGAAAACTTATTATTGAGACGGCCAATATGGAGTTAGATGAGGCGTATGCCAACGCTCATGTGGCTGTGACGCCGGGTCGTTATGTGATGATCGCAGTAAGTGATACAGGAGCAGGGATGCCTCCGGAGGTCCGAGATCGGGTTTTCGAGCCCTTTTTTACGACGAAAGGGAAAGGTAAAGGAACGGGATTGGGTTTATCTACGGTATATGGTATTGTGAAGCAAAGTGGGGGAAATATCTGGGTTTACAGTGAACCGGGTAAAGGGACAACGCTCAAAATCTATCTTCCTCGTGTCGATGAACCTGCCGAGAAACTCAAGGCGCAAGTGGTAGGAGAAGAGTTTCCTCGTGGTAGCGAGACGATTCTCATTGTGGAGGATGATAAAGAGGTTCGGAAGTTGGCGGTACGGATCTTGACGAGGCAGGGATATAGTGTCTTGGACGGAAGCTATGGAGATGAGGCCTTTGATGTCTGCAGGCAGCATAAGGGCCCGATCCATCTGCTGCTGACAGACGTGGTGATGCCCGGATTGGACGGTCGTGCATTATCTGAGGGTTTGTCAAAACTCCATCCAGAGATGAAAGTGCTTTATATGTCCGGCTACACAGAGGACACGGTTATTCATCGCGGGGTGATGGAGAAAGGGATGAATTACATCCAGAAGCCCTTTACCGTGAGCGGGTTGATAAATAAAGTGAGAGAAGTGCTGGATCGTTAGAAGACTCAAAACGGGCTCTTTGAATCAATTTCATACTATGGATTTAATCCAAGAGTGCTTATTTTTGTTATATATGTGCTGTTTCCAACGGCTCTAGAAAACTACGATATGATCTTCACATGCTCAATTCGAATGCATGATTTCTATCAATAATCCTCAGCCCAAGATGTCGTCGTCGCCCACTGATTAGCAGGTGAAGTCCTCAATTTAGGCTTCTCCAAATATCCTCATCTCTCCCATCCAATCAAGCTCCCCTTCCCAATTCCCATTGACACCCTGGCCCTGATTTAGTACACTACAATCTAAACTGAAAGCGGTTACGGACTTGATGTCGGCTCTGGAATCTGAAGAAAAAGAGAACCAGCTATTGCTCAATACGAGGTACCTTAGCATTTATTACAGGAAGGTTGAAGAAGGATCGCACAATCGTCCATGAAGGTCGGGGCGTTGGGAAACCCAATGTGTATGGCTTCGAAATCAATTAGAAGGAGGGACTAAAATGAGAGCTAAGGATATGATGACAAAGAATCCCGTTACAGTTAACCCTGATACATTGGTTTTGGATGCCCAAAAGATAATGAAACAGAAAAATATCCGAAGGCTTCCTGTGGTTGAAAAAGGCAAATTGGTTGGGATCGTCACTAAACATGACGTTCTCGAAGCTGAACCGTCGCCTGGGACACCAATGAGCCTCCATGAATTGAATTATCTCCTTTCCAAAATGAAGGTGAAGGAAATTATGGAGAAAAATCCAGTGACGATTACGCCAGATACGCCTTTTGAAGATGCCTTAAGGATCGGACAAGAGAAAAAAATTGGCTCATTTCCAGTAGTGGACAAAGGCAAATTGGTCGGTATTGCAACCGAATCTGATATTGTCAGATTCCTGATCCATGCATTGGGCATCCACGAGGAAGGATCAAGAATCGAGATTGTCGGATTGGGAAAGAAATTGGGCGAACTCGAAAAGATTATTTCGATTGTCAATCAAAATAAGACTTTGATTTTAAGTATGATTACCGTGCCCCGTCCCCAAAAGGGTGACTGGATGATTGAGCTTCGATTAAATACGAAAGATCCCAAAACAATCATTCAGAATTTTAAGAAGGAAGGATTTAATGTCACTTGGGCTGTAGCCCCTGTAAAGGCAGAATGGTGAATGATTTAAGTCTGATTCTAAATAAAAGGAGGGAAGAGGAATGAATAAATTATGCCTACCCGACCTGATGATTTCTACCGGTAATGATCAAGTCTTATTCCCATCAGATTTTGCGCCTTTATAAGTGTACTCGCCAAAATTTAGCCGAGGGGGCAAATTTTTCTTGGAACCGAGAACTTCTTCCTGAAATC
>DASPPQ010000094.1:0-12934 GCA_035625415.1 Thermodesulfobacteriota bacterium | reverse complement strand
AGGACCGTCGCAAAGGCGGAATGGATGAGGAAAGTATAGAGCCCCCCCGCAAGCCCGGCAAACGCCCCCGAGAGAGTAACGGAAGCCCACTTATAAAAATAGACGTTGTAGCCCAGGTATCGTGTGCGGACTTCATTCTCCCGGATCCCCTGGATCACCCTGCCGAAGGGAGAATGAACGATCTTCCAGACGATGATCGTGGCGATCAGGAAAATCGCCCAGCAGACGTAGTAGTAGTTGATGGGGTTGGATAATTTCACCTGAAAGAGGCCCGGAATCCCGATCGGAATCCGGTCAATCTTCGACAATCCCGTCTCTCCGCCGGTCAACTCTTCCCAGCGAAAGGCAACGAAGTAGAAGACCTGACCAAAGGCAATGGTCAGGAGGGAGAAATAGATTCCCCTCTTCTTGGCCACGATGAGACCGACCAAGCCCGCGAAGAAGGCACCTCCGACAATGCTGAGAAGCAGAGGGATCCAGAATCCAGGATAGACACGCAGAAAGATGATCCCTGCCGTATAAGCGCCAATGCCGAAATAAGCTCCATGACCAAAGGAGGTCAGCCCTGTGTAACCCAACAAGATATTGAACCCTACGGCAAAGAGGGACCAGATCATCACCTCTGTCCCTAAGGAGAGATATTGACCAATGAAAGGGAACCTCGGGAAAAAGAAGAAGAGCACAAATATCCAAACCATCGGGTGGGTAAGTTTTTTCCGCCATGGTTGTTGAGACGGCATCTCAGGCCTCCAGAACGCTTTTCTCCCCCATCAGGCCTCTCTGCCGGAAGATCAGGATAAAGGCCATAATCACATAAGGGATGATGTCCTCGGCCCGGGGAAAGACCATCACGATCATGCTCTTAGACATCCCCACGATGAGCCCTCCAATCACGCTTCCCCAGAAGCTCCCGATCCCCCCTAGGACAACGATGAGGAACGCAGGCATCAAGATATCGGTGCCCATGGCGGGCTTCACGCTGTAAATAGGGGCCGCAATAACGCCTGCGACACCTGCTAAGATGGCACCCAACCCAAAGACATACATGCGGAGACGGGGAAGGTTCTTGCCGAGGGCCATGATCATTTCGCTATCATAAGCGCCCGCTTTGATAATTCCGCCGTAGGGCGTTTTTTCCAAGAAAAGCCACGTCGCAAAAATGATGAGGATGGCAAGGACTGCCAAAAAGAGTCGATACTTGGAATAGGTCATAAATCCAAGTTCAATCGATCCGGCGACAAATTCGGGAGCCTTCACCGAGTAGCCTACCTTCCCCCAGATCGGAACCATTCGAATCACGGCCTCCAGGGCGGTTGCCATCCCAAAGGTCAGAAGGAGCCCAAAGAGGGGATTGCCCCCGTAGGTTTTCCGAATGGCCACCCGCTCGAGGATGATACCGAGGACTCCCACAAGGATTGGGGCAAAGACGAGGCCGACCCAGAAGGGAAGGTTAAAGTACCTCTGCGCGGTAAAGGCAAAGTAGGCACCGAAGGCAAAGAGCACGCCATGGGTGAAGTTGATGACCTGCATCACACCCAGGACCAGGGTAAATCCCAGGGCCACCACGGCATAGACCAGTCCATTCACCAGCCCGATCATGACAAATGAAGAAAATTCCCCGAGGAACTCTTCCATCTTTTTTCCCTTCGAGAGAAGGTGGGGAAACTCATCCCCACCTTCTCACTCAAATTTAAGCCGGATAGTCTTCTAATTTCACAGGATTTTCTTCTTTGCTCCGAGCCACGTCCTTTCCCGGACACCATTTCAGAAGCTCAAAGAAGTCCGTACGGTCTTTCATATCCTTTTCTTTCTTCGACTTCACCACGTAATAAGCCCAGACAAACTGGTGATCCCAGTCACGAATCAGGATGGGATCATTCTTAAGGGATTCGGCGAGTGGGATGGTATACCCCTCGAGGGCCTTGATGACGGGCGTCACCTCTTCTTTGCCTACCCGCTGGACGGCCTTGAGAAGTTCCCTCAGGCCGATGTACCCGTTGGCCGTATCCTGGGTAGGAACGGGGATCAAGGCCGCAGGAAACATCTTCTTATAATTGGCTACGAAGGCTTTCACTGTGGGCGTATCAATCCCGTAGTACCATTCCGTTCCGTGGATCCCAAAATTCTTCTTCGCTCCGGCAGCCCAGACATCTTCATAATCATAAAGGGTGTGGACGATGGTCGTCTTCTTATAAACTCCGAATTCATAGATCTGTTCCATTAAAGCAGCCCGGTCCACTCCGCCAACGGTGATGACGAGTGCTTCGGGTTTCGTGGCGAGCGCTTTTTGAAAAAAAGCACTGTAATCGCGCGTTCCGAGCGGGATCTTCGATTCACCTAAATCGGTCCCTTTATACTGCTCCAGAATTTTTCTTCCCCATCGGGTTCCCGACCATCCCCATTCGTAATCATGCGTAAAGAAGTACCACTTCTTCAGCTTCGCGACTTCAATGATATAAGGTCCTAGGCACTTCAGGGCCATGGCCATGTCGGGGCAAACACGGAAGACACACCGATGAGCCTTCTCCCCAGTGATCGTATCCGAGTTCTGGTTGGTAGCGATATAGAGAACCCCCGCTCTCTGCGCCACCTCTCCCACCGATACGGCAACGGAACTTGAAACGCCTCCGATCAAGAACTTCACCTTATCCACCTCAATAAGCCTTCTCGCCTTCCGGGCACCCACCTGGGGATCGGTCTCATCGTCTTCAACGAGCAGTTTGACCGGACGGCCCAAAACATTCTTGATCTCAGCCACAGCCATCTGCATGCCCATCCGTTCCATCATCCCATGGTCAGCATAATTTCCGCTGGCCGGACTGACCACTCCAATATAGAGCGGTTCCGCTGCCACGGCCCGCTTTGCGATATACGGGACACCCGGCCCTAGGAGGGCAAGACCCGCTGCTGCACCTTTCAAAAAAGTCCTTCTCGATACCTTCTTGCTCCATTTCTTTTCCATCGTCATTCCTCCTTTCCAAAAGGGAGAAAAATATCGGCTACGCTCGAAAGACTTCGTCACCTCCTCTCGTTTTAATGTGCGGCCCGGCCTGCGTCGCTCACCGCAATGCGGTCTACGACCATTCTAAAGGTGCTAAGGGGCTGTAAAAATGCACGCTACAATCTCAGGATCAAAAAAAATTTAAGAAACCAAACCCGTTCCCGTTAACTTCATGTTAGCCTATTCAATGGCTACCCTTTTGTCAAGCCGAAAAGAACTGATTGATTTTCTTTTTTTTCCTTTCTTTGGTTTTCCAAAAGCTCACGTCTTAGTCAGCGAGTTAGGGCAGGTGAAGGGCTCGGACTTTGAGGCAGTAGACGAATCTTCTCTTACGGTCGATGCCGATTCAGGTCAGGCCATTCAGCCGGGCCTTGCTCCGAATCCGACGAAACACCTTCGGATACAAGGCCCTCCTTGAATCAGCATCGTCTTATCATTTAGAAAAATCGTCCGGGTGCCACCTTTTGCAGAACGAACTTAACAATACCGGATGACCGATGCTGGGCCAATCCCTTCTATTCCGTTCCCCTGGGCCTGTCCTCCTGAACTTCGGGAGCCTATCCCACATCTTCCGTTGTTCTCTCCGAAGGTGTTGACGGATGGCTCACTCTTACCAAGGATCAACGAAAGGAGGGCTCCCCCCCTCGGAAAATGGAGCGGGAACGGAGGGCAGGGCCTGTAGAATCCATGTGCGGGTATCCGCCGGGTCAATCACCGCATCGATTTCGAGATAAGACGCCATATTGATCGCCTTCCCCCGCTCATACGACTGGGCGACGAGTTTCTCGTAGAGGGCTTCGCGTTCCTTCGCGTCTTCAATCGCCGCAAGCTCCTTTTTGAATCCGGCCTTGACTGCGCCTTCCAGGCCCATGGCACCGAATTCTCCGGTAGGCCACGCCACCGTAAACGAACTTTCATGGAAACCGCCCTTCGCCATGGCCATCGCACCCAGGCCATATCCCCTGCGCAAAACGACCGTAAAGTAAGGTACGCTCAAGTGTGAACCGATCACAAACATGCGGCATACGTGGCGCACCTGAGCACGCTTTTCGATCTCCGGCCCCACCATGAACCCCGGCGTATCGCACAGAGACAGGATGGGCAAGCCATGGACGTTACACAGCTGCATTAATCGCGCGGCTTTATCCGCCCCTTCGGCCTCAATCGCTCCGGCCATGTGCATGCAGTTATTCGCGATTACGCCGAATGGCCGGCCTTCGATGCGCAGAAACCCCGTAACCATCCCGGGCCCGAATTTGGGCCGCATTTCCAGGAATGAGTTGGTATCCGCCATGGCGCGAATGACCTTCCGTACGTCATACACACGGCGGCTCTGTTCCGGAATCAGCTGGCGAAGGAGATGTTGATCGGATGCCTCCCATCGGGAAGTGGTTCCCTGAAAATAGGAGAGATATTTTTTGGCGACCGCAATCGCCTCCTGGTCATCGCGCACGGCAATGTCGACGACGCCGTTTTTCGTCTGCACGTCCATGGGGCCTACCTCCTCGGGTCTGAAGACGCCGAGCCCGCCTCCTTCGATCATCACGGGGCCGCCCATGCCGATGTTGGAGTTCTCTGTGGCGATTATCACATCAAAACATCCAAGCAGGGCGGCGTTTCCGGCAAAGCAGGGGCCGGATACGATCCCAACCATGGGGACCCTGCCGCTCAGCCTGGCCATGGAGCTGAACGTGGAGAGGTCGAGGCCTGCGATCATGACTCCGTAGGCATCGACGTCGCCCGGCCTGCCGCCTCCGCCCTCGGCGAAGAGAATGAGGGGAAGGCGCTGTTCATGAGCGACCTTCAGCATCCGATCCATCTTTTTATGATTGAAAAACCCCTGCGTGCCGGCCAGCACCGTGTAGTCGTAGGCCATGATCATGCAGCGGGCCTTGTCTTCTCCGAAGAGAGATCCATTGACCCGGCCGATGCCTGTAATCAGGCCGTCGGCCGGGGTTCTGCTCATGAGATCATCCAATGACCGCCTTTGGCGTTGCGCCGCGATGGCTAGAGCTCCATATTCGATGAAATGGCCCGGATCGCAAAGATCCGTCACCTTCGCACGCGCCGTTCTCTGGTTTTTTTCCTCCATACGGTGCACTGCTTCGGGGCGCCGTTCATCTAATCCGACCGCATGCCTTTCGATCACCTCGGCAAGGTCAGAACGTAGGGGATCCAAATTTTTTCCTCTATCAACCGGTTCGGACGTTTTTCCCGCCGCTTCTTCATTGTCCTTCGCTTTCATATTATTTCACCTTCCTACTTTTTTCAGTTCCTCCTCCGGCAACACCCGCCGGGGGCCCTTCGTTCAATTCTTTCATACCCCTGTCTACCGGCCCCAGTCCCGCACTATCAATAGGCCGAAGGCGGGGTAGGCAGGCGGTATTTTCTATCCCTTGATCCCTTCGGTAGTCTTCTATAATCCGCAATCTGCAATCCGAAATCCGCATTTGAAAGCGCCAACTTTTTCACGAACGCTTTATTCTTCAAGGAATAATCTCTCAAAGGATTGTAGGAATTCTATCGGGCTTACCACCTTCAATATTACTTTCTGTCTCGTTTTTGGATTGAGAAAGTGCCTCTTATCTAACGTAATTAGAAAATCTGCATTGGCATTCTGAGCCGCGGCCAGAATGGGCGCATCCTTACGATCCACGATCGTGGCCGCCTTTTCCACAGATTCCGGTTTCGGGTCCTCAATCATGAGAGGGGCTAAATTGTGCATGAACTGACGGAAAGGGCCAACCCACTGGGGAAACTTTGCTGTAAAATTTCTGTCGGCTTCAATTAAAACTTGCCGACTCACCACCATCCGGAGAACCTGTGCCTCGCATAAGTCCAGGATCGTTGCCGATGCTCCGCTCACCGAATGGACTCCAGCAATCAGGACATTGGTGTCGATAAAAACCTTAATCTTCCGGGTAGGCTTCTGCAAGGTATTTCTTTCTTTGAATCCTTAGGTCTGAAATGAGATCTTTCAAGGTCAATCTTTGGCGCTTCATTTCTCGTTCCACTTCTTTAGCCAATGAGGCCCGTTGCAAGCGTTTGGGAGAAAGAATCAATACCTTGCCAACCCGAAAAATGCTGAGACCGGTACTCTCATCAAGACGTAAGGCCTCTCTCAAATCCTGCGGGATGGTGAGTTGACCCCTCGATCTGATTCGCACCAATTTAGGGGGGGTAGCCATAGCTTCCATAAAATTCCTCCTCATTCTGATAATCTGAATATATCAGAATATTTCCTTGAATTCAATCTTTATTGCTGTCTAACATTTACTGGACGCTATGACACATCAAAATAAAATGCCCTATTTCAATCCGGCTCAAATGTGATGAGCGCCAAGCCTGTTTCCTTGTCCATCTTGCGATGTAGATGGGAAGGGGATTCGACTAAAATCACCTCAAGGATGGGGCGAACATGCCCTTCCATCAAATGGCCACCGTGGGCCGTTCCGTCGGACTTGCCGATGACGACGTGCGCATGGAGTTTTGGATCTCCATTATCAAAAACAATGTTCCCCACGAGGGAGAGAACCTCCACCTGCTCTTGAAAGGAGATCTTGTCAAAGGTCTTCTTCGTCCAATTGAAGTAACCCAGCGTGATATCGGAAAGGGCTCCAATCGCGGTGAAGTGACTGGCTTGGACCTTTTTCTCGCGTGCAAAGGAGAGCAGACCCTCTACCACTTCGTCGCCTTTGTCAAAAACGATTGCATACGTTTTTTCTCCCACTTGGTTTATCAGCTTTGCTTTCATGATGCCCTCATGATCGATTCGCTTCCTAGATCACATGCGGAAGTGAATCTATTGGTCTTAAGATTCAACTGAAAAGCTCCCAGCACCTTCCCGGCCGGGCAGGCCCCACATTGATGACGCCCAACGCTGCTCTGACTCTGTAAAGGAAACTCTTGGCCCCTCAGGTTTGAATTTCCATGAGATCTTTTCCAACGATAATCTTTCCATCGAAGTTTTGCCTGGGGCCCCCCGTCCAGGTTTCTTCGGTGACCGAAGGATCATCGCTTGGGACAAAATGCGTGAGTACAAGGGTTTTTACCCCGGCTTCCTTCGCTACCTTCCCCACATCGATATGGGTTGTATGGGATGCGACGATATGTTCGAGAAGCCTGTCGGCATTGGGGACGCGGGCAAGAAGTCTGGCGAGCGAAGGTTTATGAAGGACCTCATGGACGAGGATATCGGCGTCTTTAGCGAGTTTGATCAGATTATCAGAGGGTGTCGTGTCGCCCGAGAAGACAATCGACGTTCTGGCGGTGTCAAACCGGTATGCAAAGGAGGGGACAACCGGCGGGTGGTTGACGAGGGTTGCCGTGACTTTCACATTTTCATCCTGCATGACCAGTCCATTTTCCGAGATCTCGTGAACGTGTATCATGGGGACCAGAGGGGGTCTCCCTTCGTCAGGGATCCTGATGTTGATATCATAGGCATTGAGCTCAAAGAAGGCTTTCGTCATCTTCTCAAGCGGAGGGGGTCCATAACCATCGATCCTTCCTTTAAATCCGGACGCCCATGCATTGTAGATAAGATTTCCGTATTCGAGATTATGGTCAGAATGGTGATGGGTGATAAAAATGTGTTTCAGGGCCGCAAGAGAGATACCCGCGAAGACGAGCTGTCTACTGACACCCCCTCCACAATCAACGACATAGGGAATGTTATTCACAATGACGACCCAGGCTGACTGGTTTCGCATTTTATTGGGGCGGGGTCCACCTCCCGTCCCTAATAGGATCAATCTCACATCTGATTTCTTGGTGGGATTGAGATCCTTGGCCTGGGCAAACACATCCTTTGCCAGCAGGGTGCCGGCAAAAACAGCCATCGAGCCAGTTAGGAATTGCCTTCTGGAGATACCCTTGGTTTTTTCGCCTTTTTGTCGATCCGACATCTCCAAACCCTCCTTTCCTGATGATTATTTCCGTGCAACAATTGATCTTTAGGCCGTGCGCCTTGCCCTTTGCGCTACGTGCTGTTAATAGCTTTGAATTCCGCAATCCGCATTCAGTAATCTTTTGTCACCGCGCTTGTCCGCCGAAGCCTCTTGGCCTCCGTAGCCTTGACGTAGTCGGTTGGCGTAGGCGGGTCTCCTATCTGCACCCGTTCGTCCCATGTCAAGGGCTGACCCCACGCGCCTTCCTTTGCTGCTATCACGATTTCTCCTTTTCGCTCTTCTCCCTCTTGCCAAATTCTTTTAATCCTTCAACTAAGCCAGGTCCACTTCCCTTCCGGCCTCCGGATTCACCTTGCAAAGAGGGTCGCCAAATTTCCAACGGGTCCCCAACAGCGGTTGAAAGCAGGTATTGCACGACTTACAGACCACAATCTCCTTGCTCCGGCCCTCGGACACCTTAAGGGGCCACTGCGGGTCAGCGATCAACTGCCGGCCAATGCCGATCCAATCGGCCCGGCCTTCAGTCAAAATAGCCTCGGCCACTTCGGGTCGATTGATGCGCCCCACGGCCATGACCGGGACGGTTACCTCTTTTTTGATCGCTTCGGCCAAAGGCACATAGGTGCCCATTTTAGCCCTGGGGCCGGGTGAAGCATTCATGGTTTTTCCTACCGGCAAACCAATCGAAATATCGAAGGCATCGACCCCGGCTTCTTGCAGTTGCTTGGCAAAGGCCCTGCTTTGGCGCAGGGTAATGCCTCCCGGCCGTTTTTCCTGGGCCCCCAATCGATAAATAATAGGAAATTTTCCACCGACCGTTTGGCGCATGGCTTCCACAATGGCCAGGCCGAAACGCATCCGGCCTTCCAGATCACCGCCATAGAAGTCCGTGCGTTGGTTGTCCGCCCCTGAAAAGAACTGGCAGACCAGATATCCGTGGGCGCCGTGGATTTCCACAAAATCGAATCCGGCCGATTGGGCGGTTCCGGCAGCCTGGGCAAATTTCCCGATGATCCGTTCGATTTCAGCAACCGTCAGTGCCCGTCTGTCGTCTTTGGTCGAGGGAGCGACCTGTTCCGCCCCGAGAATCGTTTCCCCGGTGCCGGCCGGCCACTGGTTGCCGTGCCAGAGCTGGATCCCGATCTTGGCGCCGGTTTGTCGGATCTCCTCCGTAAAGGATCGCATCCTTTCCACAAACAGAGCCACCCCATTCGGTCGGCCCCAGACCGAATCCTCTATGAAAAAATCGACCGAAGTGGCGCACATGATAATAGCGCCTACGCCGCCCTTGGCCCTGGCCAGGTAAAAAGCCCGGGCCCGCCGGTTGGTCAGTCCAAGCTGTAGTTGCATGGGCGCCATAACGATCCGATTTTTGAGCGTCATGCCATTAATCGTCAGGGGTTCGAACAATTTCATGTCCCTTCTCCATTCTTATCCGTTTTTTGCCGTTTTAGCCAACAATATAAGGTTTGATTGATTGCGAGGAGAATCGATCTTCTAATACCTGACGTTTCAATTCAAATTTCGCAACCCGCAGTCTTAGACCCGAGCAATTAGCGCTATGCGCTTTGCGTTATTTTGTGATGGCCAACTTTTTTATGGATGATAGCTGTCAATTGTGCCATATTGGCGCCGAAGCCTTCGCACAAAATCCCGGTTGTTTTGTTTAGGTCTGATGTCAGCCATCGTCTCCTGAAGATACCACCACGGGCGGAGTGGGGCGAGTGTTGACATAAAGGCGAAAGATATCCGGCCGGGAATAATGGCCGACGACGTCGAAGTCATATTTGCTCTTTGGAATCTCGTCCAAATCCAGATCTGTAGTCAGAATACAAGGCCCTTCAAAATTTGGCCCAGCCAAAATCTGACCCAAGGGGCCAATCATGCAACTCCCGCCACGCATCAGAACCGTGGCCGGATCGTTTCCTTGGGCGGCAGCATAGTCCTCCGGACAATCGGCCCGGGTGAGATACTGGCAGCAGCTAAGGACGAAGCAGCGTCCTTCCAGAGCGATGTGGCGCATCGATGGAAGCCAAGTGTCCCTGGAGTCGGCCGTTGGGGCGCAGTAGAGCTGGATTCCTTGAGCGAACATATGCATGCGAAGCATGGGCATATAGTTTTCCCAACAAATGACACTTCCGATCTTTCCGAGAGGGGTATCGAATACGGGCATGGTCGAGCCATCCCCAAACCCCCAAACCAAGCGCTCCATGGCTGTGGGCATCAGCTTCCGATGTTTTCCCATGAATCCTCCATCTGGGGAGAAGAAAAGGACCGTACAATAAAGTGTTCCGCCGTCACGCTCGATGACCCCGATGACCAGGAAAACTCGTCCATCCCGTGCAGCCTTCCCTAGGGCCTCACAAGCTGGCCCCGGCACATCCACAGCACTTTCATAATAACGCCTGAAATCGTCACGCCCTTCCGGCGTCCTCGAGCCCATCCGGGCTCCGAAATCTAGGCCTGAGGGATACGCTGAGACAAAGGCTTCAGGAATGACCACCAATCTCGCTCCTTCTCTGGCCGCTTGGTTTACTAAGGATTGAACTTTTTCAAGGGTGGCGTTACGATTAAAGACAATTGGGCTATCTTGGACTACTGCAGCGCGGACAATATTCATCTTCCGTCCCCCCTGGCCTCCATGAGATTTGATTCCATATGAGAATATACTTGGCAGGTTGTATCCGTCAAGTGGTTTGAAGTTGATCAGAGACGTGAGTCAAAATCTATAAGGTGCTAATAATTACTCAATCATCTATCCTGCTTTGAACTTTGAGCCTTGAGTTTATCGCCATGCCTTCTGCGCTTTGCTGTTTTTGTTTAATGAAGATACTTCTTTTCGAATGTTTTCAATTTCGCAATCCGCAATGCGTAATCTTTTGCCACCGTGCTTCCGCTGTACCTAACATGGTACGGGGCTTGTCCTGAACCCTAAGTGGTTCAGGGTCTCCGCGCTTGCCCGCCGAAGCCTCTTGACCCCCGCAGCCTTGGCGTAAGAGGTTGGCGTGGGCGGGTCACCCTATCTCCCCATCTCTCTATCTCCGGTTTAATAGGCAGGACCAACCTTTTTGTGGATGACACACAATTTTTGAATAATGAATTTGTACCCATTTGTTTCTCAAAATGACTATGAGAACCAGTCCCAATCTATTTACTCAGAGGGGCCTCACAAGCCGCACTGCGGTAAGAGGAGCGCACGAACTGCGAACCGATGAGCAAAAGATGACCAAAAGTTGTTCGATTTGGGAACGTCTAAAATATCCGGTGCTTAAAATATTTTATGATTTAGAGCACTTGCAAAAAAGTAGATTGTTGGCATCAAAGTTGCTCTTCCATTGATTGAAGTCGGCCCGTCGGGGGGCATGAATATGGAAGATGGCGAATATTATGTAGATGACGAGACAAACGAAAACCCCAACTTTCCAAGATTGATACTGGGGTACGTATTAGACGGGAAGACGGTAGAGATCTATAAGAACCGAGAAACATACATTGTCGTGAATATGAAAACGGAAAAGTTCCTCACGTGCGTAAGCTATGAACATGCTCATCATGTCTTTGAGGAGTGTGTTAGAACACTGGCGCCTGAAGGGAGTGCATAGCTTAAAGCGCACATTGTATCGTGATCATCGTTTTTTCCATGGCTTGCTTCCTCCTGGGTTAATGGATCGCCTGAATCTTCACCTAAATTAAATAATTGAACCAAACAGAAAGGTTTTAGGCTTTGGCCAACTTTTTTATGGATGATACCAACTCTTTCTTCTCTCAATTAACTGCAATTCGTCATTTCAGGAATGTCCCTTTATTCGGTCAACTGTCCCATCATTCCAGTATTCCATCCTTCTATCTTCCCTCATTCAAATTTTCCTCCTCGGCCGGCTCCTTTGGCAAAGCGGGCGGCACCGGCGCGGCCCTCTGCCTCTACCATGGAAAATCCTTTCTTGAATTCACTCTGCATGGCCTCCTTCAAGGGGAGGTCCCATTGGCCGTAGGCGGACAGGCGGTCGGTGTTAAGACAGGCCTGGGGAAAGGAACTGATCTCCAAGGCCAACTTTTCAGCCGAATCTCGGGACTTCTCTTTCGGTACCAGCCTGTTGACGAGGCCCATGGCCAGCGCCTCTTGGGCAGGGACAGGCCGGCCCGTAATGATCAGGTCGAGGGCACGGCTCAGCCCGATCAGTCGGGGGAGGCGCACGGTTCCCCCATCGATCAGCGGAACGCCCCAGCGGCGACAGAAGACGCCCAAGATGGCGTCTTCTTCCATCACCCGGAGGTCGCACCAGAGGGCGAGCTCCAGGCCTCCTGCCACAGCATATCCCGCGATGGCGGCGATCACCGGCTTGGAGAGGACCATGCGGGTTGGGCCCATCGGTCCGTCCCCCTTGAACTGGTTCGGTAGGCGAGAGGGACGATCCCTGCTGGCGATGGCCTTGAGGTCAGCTCCAGCGCAGAAGGTGCCGTGCTCACCGAAGAAGACCGCGACCTTGGCTTCCTTATCCTTTTCGAATAGACGGAAGGCATCAGCCAGGGCCCTGGCAGTAGACGGATCTACCGCGTTGCGTACTTCAGGACGGCTCAGGATCACCGTGGTGACGGGGCCCTTTTTTTCTGTCCGAACTGTTAGGGAGTTACTCGACATGAAATCCTCCCCTGACTTAAAAATTAAGTCAGAAGTGACCGCTTGCTTGGAAGTCTGTGACTCAATAACCCAATGAACCCGATAACTCAAAGACTAAATAATGGCCGACTTTATTAGGGATGACACCGAGTTTTGAATAATGAGTTTGTATCTATTTGTTTCTTAAAATGAGTATGAGAACCGGCCCCAAACTCCTATGCTTAGGCTTAAACTATGACTTATTCTTTTTGGTGGCTTTAGGTTTTGATGGAGACGTAGCCATTCCTTTGAAGATGGCCTCCCACCTATCGATCATGGTTTTCAGCTCATCCAATTTAGCCTTCGCGTCGGCAGGCGCCGAGGCAATCACCTCTTTCGACCTCCCTAAGCCCTCTTTAATAACTT
>DASPPQ010000093.1:0-4785 GCA_035625415.1 Thermodesulfobacteriota bacterium | reverse complement strand
CGGTCTCAGCCTAAGGATCTTTATTCTTCATGAAGCGGATTTTCCTTTCCGTTCTCGCTGTGGTCGCTTCATTGGCAGCGGGTTATTCTATCGTCAGCATCTGGAGGGGAATCTCTGTCTACCAGATAAGTCCGGAAGGGTAAAATGACTCCATTACCCGATGAATCAATCACAATTGGTCCGCACCACTGGTACGTCATCCAAACCAAACCAGGAAATGAACACCGTGTTGAAATGAACTTGTTTAATCAGGAAATGGAAGTATTTCTCCCCTTGATTGAAACGTACCAATATCAAACCAAACAGACGGTTCGCAGGATTAAACCTCTTTTCCCAAACTACCTCTTTGCAAGGCTGGACCTTAATCTTCATTACTATAAGGTGAAGTACACAAGAGGGGTGAGTAAAATCCTTGGAAGTGGAGTTCAGCCCACCCCAATTTCTGAAAAAGTTATTCAAACTATCAAAGACCGCATAGGAAAGAATAACCTTGTGAGATTGGAAGAGGAATGGAAAGAAGGGGATTTAGTTCGGATCACATCAGGCCCCTTCAAAGAATTGATAGGGATCTTTCATAAAAAGATGTCCGATAATGGACGGGTTCGTATTCTACTAAATCTGATTGGTGTTCATGTTTCCGTCCAGATACCTCAATGGCAACTTAAGAAAGTAGCCTGAAATGGTGTATTTGGTTTCTTTCGTCTATTAGGTTTATTTGGTTAAAAACAAAGAACCTATGAGAAAGTGACTTACTGAGCCAGAAAAACCAAACGGACCAAAGAAACCGGATAGACTAGAAAGACCAGAAAAACTAGATTAACTATTTTGCCCCTCTTTTGGCACAACCCAATAAAGCATCCTCCCGTAGAATTGACCCAAATTCGACCCAGCGGAAGCCTATCTGGATTTCATGAGTCATTAAGTCATTAAGTAATTAGGTCATTAACTAACTAAGTCACCAAATAACTAAGTCATTAAGTCATTCAGTAATTAAACTCCGAACTCGCTCTTTGACCTTTCACCTTTCAGCTAACAATTGACCCAATTACCCAATGACTCATTGACTTAGTGACCTTCTGTTCTCTTTCCACATAATTTATGATATTATTTTTTTGATAGGAGGAGACGTGATATGCCGCTACCGAAAAGAAAGTCAGAAGAAGTTACCTTTCCTCTCAGTGTTTTTGAGACGGCAGATACCAAAGAAGACCTTGAGGACTGGCTTCTATCGCAAAGTCCTGAGTTTATAAAGAAGATGCGGAAAGCAAGGCGAGAAGATATTTTGGGGAAAGGTAAAAGCTGGGAATCTATTAAAAGAGAGCTATGAAATCAAGGAGGGCTGGACGAATGGGCACCACAGCTTTGAACAAATTAATCGATGATTTTAGCCAATTGCCTATGGACGATAAGGAGTATGCAGTTGATGTCATCAAGAAACAATTAACGGAGGCTAGAAGGGACGCCATTGCTAAAAGAGCAAAGGAGGCGATGGCCAACCTTAAAAAGGGGGCGATAAGGAAGGGGACGGTTCAGGATCTTTATAAGGACTTGGAAATTGATTAGAATAATCTGGGATCAGGGTTTTAAAAAGATTTATCAGAAGAAAGTAAAAAATGACTCGGAACTTAAAAAAAGGTTTTGGACAATGATGCGATTATTTTTGAAGAATCCTTTTGATAGGCGGTTAAGAACACATAAGTTAACTGGAAAGCTTGAAGGACTGTGGGCATTTAGTGTTGCGTATGACTGCCGGGTGATCTTTAAGTTTCTTGGTAAAGATGAAGTTTTGCTGGTCGACATCGGTAGTCACGATGAGGTTTACTAATTTGGGGGGTAGATTTTTTACCTCATGGTCAACGGCGACTCACTTCTAATCCAAAGAGTTGGTCCTCTGTTGACACTCAACAAACCGGACAAACCCAATAAACTCAAAGAACTCAATCAACGCAATAAACCCAACGAACTCAACAAACTAGATAAACAAAATAAGCGCTTCCTACAATCTCAACGATCCTAACGATCCAAACGATCCTAACGGATCCACGCATTAACGCTTCTACGCATTTACGCATTCACCCATTGACTCAATGCCCCAATTGATGTTTAGGGAAATTAATGATAAAATGGATTAAGAGATAAACTTAGGAGAATTCAGATGAGTTATGATTATTCAAAAATGTCTGCGAAAGAGATAGGAGAAATTCTACCCAAGCTTTCAAGGCAGCAGATTTTAGAATTGGATAAAAGGATTCACGACTACTTGGAAACATTTGGCTTAACACGAGCTTCAGAGACAGCCTTTTCCGAATGGGAAGATCCTGAAGAAGATATTTATAGCTCTGATGTATAAGCCTGGCACAATTGTATTGGTAAACTTTCCTTTTACCGACCTCCAATCTTCAAAAGTCAGGCCCGCTTTGGTGCTTACTACAAAGGGAGACGATGTCATCATCCTTGGCGTTTTTTCCAAAGTTCCAGATAACCTTCGGGAAGGGTGGGTTAAGGTTGATGAGGCTAGTCCCAATTTTCATGTAACAGGGTTGAAGAAGACATCGATCATCAAAACAGAAAAGATTGTGGTGATTCATCGCTCTCTGATAAAGAAAGAGCTCGGTCATCTTCCTTCAGAATTGATGCAACGGGTAAAGAAAACCCTTCTCAAGACTCTTGAAATGGAATAGATCTCTATAAATCCGTTACCCCCCGTGCCATGCTAGGTAAAACAAACCAAACAAACCGGATAGACTAAACGATGAAGCTCACCCGCTTCGAAGTACGCTAAATGGTTTCCGCAAAATCCGCAGATGAACTAAATCACCTAAGCCAGCTGGTTATCGGAATTGCCATCGACATCCATAAGAAACTTGGTCCAGGATTCCAGAGCAGCGGCGTATCGGCATATCAGGCAATCAGTGGGCAGAATATCAGAACACCAGCGATCAGTTAGGAAGATGAGAGATTCGGACGGGAAGCAAGATGATAATCAAGAGAAAGGCATTGCTGGATTTGAGAAATTATGGGTTTGGCAAAAAGCACATCTGCTGATGGTCGAAGTCCATGAGATCTGTAAAAAGCTGCCATATCACGAACGTTTCAAGACAAAGGATCAATTAGAGCGTTCATCGAGCTCAGTCACCGATAATATTGCCGAAGGCCATACAAGTTATTACTATCAAGACAAGATAAAGGCCTTCAATGTTGCCAGAAAAGAAGCTGGGGAGTCACAGAATCACATAAGAACGCTTCAAGCAAAAGAATATATTAGCAAAAGTAGAGCGGATGATCTGATGGTGAGGTATGAAGAAGTAATCAGAGGCATAAATGGCTATATCAATTGGGTTAGGGATAAAAAAGGCGCAAAAAAATAGATTATCGCTGGTTCTCTGAGATGCTGATTCGCTTCCTACTGATCCTCGGATCTCCTGATAAACTTTTTTAGATAATGTTTCACAAACGAAAGAAATCCCTTTACCGCCGTCTCAGACATCGCCTCAAACCCTCTTGGCGCAAATATTGGACTCTGCTGGTTGCGATTCTATTGGCTCTTTTTGCTGCCTTTTATTTTGTCCCATTTCTGATTCGTTTCCTTAGTGGTGAAGATTAACGCAATGTTCGCCTTTACGCGTTTACGCGTCCACGCATTTACGCTTTAACGATCTTAACGATCCCAACGATCCTAACGGATCTACGCATTGACGCTTTCACGCATCTACGTTTGAACGCACATGGGCTGGAAGCACAAGACTCCGATTGGAGATGGACTTCGCCTGACCTACCAAGACTTTTTGAAAATTAATCAAACCCAACAAACCAGATTGTCAGACTGCTTCTTTTATGATACATTGGATTTGAATAGGAGGAAGGATGGAGAAAATTCTGGTTACCACCGACGAATTTAACGGTCGCTACGTGGCGATGAAAAGTGTGGACGATAATACAATTGTCGGCGTAGGGGACAATCCTGAAAAGGCCCTGAGAGAGGCAGAGGGGAAAGGCTTTGAAAATCCTATCCTTTTGTATATACCCGAAAAAGATCTTGTCCACATTTACCCTGGTTCTTAAAATCATCAGCAGCGACAGGGCGTGCTAATGCCAATAAAGAATTATCCTTTCTCGGTAATCAGGCTTGGCGACATTCCCCGGCCTTTTCTTCCAATAACAATTGTTAATCCTCAAACACGAAGGGAAGTAAGAGTATATGCATTGATAGATACTGGAGCGGATGAATGTGCAATACCGGCTTCATTTGCACCTCTCCTCGGGCACAATCTCCAGGCAGGTCAATTGAAAAGAATAAGTACGGGCAACGGAATTACAACTGCCTACAGCCATACAACTCGGATCATTGTAGAAGAGTTTTCGACTCAAGACGTGTTGGTAGATTTTATGCCTAATCTCAGTATCCCGTTACTTGGGGTAAGAAGCTTCTTGAGTAATTTCATTCTAACGGTTGATTATCCAAATAAACAGTTTTCTTTAACCCTCCCGAACACCTAATGACCCAGCGGTCTTTGAGCTTTGAACTTTCAGCCTGGAGCTAATAATTGACTCCATGACTCAATGACCCATTGACTCAACGAACCAAAGGACCAAATGGAATCGTCAAACCAAATAAACCAGAGAAACCAGCATTGTCAAGAATAAACGGCCTGTTGCCCAAATGATGCTTGCAACGATTAGACATTCGAGCTATAAGCATGGCAACACAAATTGGGTATGGAGATATTGCCATGATGGGTCAACAGACAGGAATTCAGCCAAAGATCTTCTATCCTCATCTGAATC
>DASPPQ010000092.1:0-36684 GCA_035625415.1 Thermodesulfobacteriota bacterium | reverse complement strand
CAGGGGCATTGAAAACCCAATCACCACTGCCCCCGCAAAAGCCACCATCTCATAGGTGCCCACAACAGGCCTCTTAAACAATCTCAAAATGACATCGGCTATTGTCAGTAGCATAAGAAAGGTGAGACTGATTCCCGCAATGACATTGAGAAATTTACTGATTTTTTCCACAACGTTCAAGAATCCTTTCATCAGATGCCCCCTTTCTAAGGGCTTATTTTCTTAGATGACCCCTCTGTTTCAGGCTCCCAACATCTAACCATTCCGTTTTTGAAACCACGAACGGAAACCTAAGCTCTTCTTCATCTGGAGTAGATGCTTGGTATCGTTCTTTTTTGACTCAGCAAATCGGATTAAGAAATGAACGATTAACGATTAATGAAGAGAGGAATATTAACTGGGTCTTCTCAACAACGAAGGAATAAGTTTTTCTGATCGAGGGAAGGTTCCTGGGATAAGAGGTGGAAAGACTGTCCGAATAGACATGTTAACAGCTGAAAGCCTTTGAAAGAGTCACCTGATCCATACACCTTCAATTCACACTGATTAGCAGCCGACAGATATTCCTGATCGAAATTCTCAAGCTTTAAATCGAGAGAAATAAAATCGGCTGATGCCAAAATATAGTACCGACTGTAAGTAAAAGACACAAGGATAAAGAAGGAAATTGCTGTAACCAGAAAAATTCGAATTGGCTCACTTTTCATGCAAAAAATCCCAAACTGATTATTTTATTAGCAAATTCGATTTCCCCCATTATGGGCTACTATTTTTTTAAGAATTATCATAATCTTTTCTAATTGTCAATAAACGGTTTCCAAAAGGTTACAGTATGAAAAACAAATCGAAAACTTAACAGAACTTCTAATAATTCCCAATTCGTCACTCCTGCGCAGGCGGGAGTCCAGTTATGTCAAGGGCTTATGGATTCCCGCTTTCGCAGGAATGACATTTTTAGAGGTAGCCTTAAGTCAGAGGGTAACAACCACCCTGGATTCTTTATCTATCGAAATCAATATAAGGCAGAGACCTTCTATCGATTACCGATTCAAATTCTAATGGCACTCCATTCCGACTCGCCTAGGTGGCCGAATATGTCCGGAGATCATGAGGAGTGAGAACAACATTTAGTCTTCCTCCCAAGCTCTTTATCAATGCCCTGGCCGTGGAATAACAAATCGGAAAGATACGATCCGCAGGTGTGAGATTCTCCTGTTGGATATAGTCATGGAGCCGTTTAGCAATCTGCTCCGGCATGAAAGCCACTTCCGATTCCTTCCCTGACTTGGGTTCTTTCAGGACCAGCTTCCGGTTCGCAACATCCGAAACCTTGATCTTCAACGCTTCTCCGATTCTTAGTCCGCAACGGGCGCACCTACAAAGAGTGAAGATGGGCTTTCTATATGATCTGATGATTTCCGATTGAAATGTGCACGATAAAATAATGTAAGATTCGGTTGATATCTCTTCACTTCAGCCCTGCCTTGCGCAAGGCGTTAACGACTTTATCTGTTTCCGATTGATCCTTATACAGAGAGTTTTGTGCAAAAGAATCCACTGAAAACTTGGGATTTATCCTGAGAACTGCTGCAGCTTCAGCACGGGCCTCCTTCTCACGGCCCATCATACTGTATGTGACCACCAGGCTAGCATCGGTATCAGATCTATCAGGCGCAAGCTGATTCGCTTTCTTATATGCCAAAACCGCCTCCTTAAACCGCCCCGTCATCCGGAGCGCACTCCCGAAATTGGTATATAAATAGTATGGACCAAAGGGGCTGAGCCGGATTGCTTTTTGTAATAACGGAATGGCTTCCTCTGGCCTGCCTGCATAGGTTAGACAAGTGGCATAAATGCCGAGGACACCCCACCCACCGGGGTTGAGGGCCACAGCCCGTTGCCCCTCAGCAATCGCCTTGTCATACTCCCTTTTATCGATATAGAGCCTACACAATAAGGCGTGGGCCAAGGCTATGGAATCATCCATGGCAAGGGCTTTTTGGGCCAGTTCTATACCTTTCTCAATAGTCTCCCGAGGGGACTTCGTGTTGCCCAGCACATAATCAATGCTGTAGACCCAACCGAGGTTAATATAACCCATTGGATTCTCTGGACACATAGCAATAGCCTCCTCTATCATCCGCCGGGCCAAGTTGTTATCCTCGATAGTTACACGTGTGAAGTAACCAATCGCTTCCGTTAACTTCAAATAGCAATCGAGACCTTGCTTCCCTCTGTAATATTTTTCGGCATATTTTTCGACCCTAAAAGCTTCTCCCCCCAGTGCCAACTTCACTTGCACGGCCGTCAAGATCTTTATGACGATTTCATCCTGCAGGGCAAATATGTCTTTCAGAGCACGATCGTAGTGCTCTGCCCAAAGGTGATTACCCGTGAGTGCATCAATCAACTGAGTGGTGATCCGAACACGGTCGCCAGACCTCTGAACGCTCCCCTCGAGCACATACCGGACACCCAGCTCCTCGCTTACCTGCTTGACCTTCACCGGCTTTCCCTTGTAAGTGAAGGTCGAATTTCGGGCGATCACAAACAGCCTTGGTACCTTGGTAAGGGCAGCGATGATTTCCTCGGTCATCCCGTCGCAGAGGAATTCCTGCTTTGGATCCTCGCTCATGTTCACAAACGGCAGCACGGCGATAGAGGGTTGATCCGGTAGTGGAAATGCCATCTTCTCAATAGAAGCAACATCTCCCGGACCAGGTTTTAAATAGGTTTTCCAGATCACTAGTGTGATCGTTCCCAGAACGACCACAATCGCTGCTATCAGGGCAACCCAGCGAAACCTGCCTGCCAATAATGTCCCCCTTCTTTTCAACGGAGGAGCTGCAACCTCAGGCTCTTCTGAAACAGGTTTATCAGGTTCTGCCTTCTTCTCTTTGAGACTTGATATGAACTTTTCCCACGCCTCAGCGTTCAAGGAATCCTCATAGACGATCACAACATCTTCTAAGGTTGCTCCTATCCTATCGATTGTAAATTTCAACCGAACATTCTCTTCACTCCCCATATACTCAAAGAGATTCGCCCATCCATCCTTTTCTACATCGGCAAATGAATAGATTTTGCCGATTGCTCTCTCCCCTACTTCTTTCTTCTTCCCAAGTACCTTGAAAAGAGGGGCTTCCTCCAAATTTGGAAGGGCATCCTTCCACTTCGTGTAAATTCTGTGCAGCAGATTCTCCCTGTCGGATGATCCGGCTGAACCCCCGATGGATTCGTTCAACAAAACGAGCAGGTCAAGGTGTTTCTGCAAAGAAATGGATTTGATTTTCCCCAATCTTTTCATCTCATTGCAGACCAGGGCGATCACGGAGAGATAAAATCTTCGGGAAGGTGAGTCGAAATAAAGGGTTACCTGGGTTCGGCTCTTAAGTTGAAGATGGAGCTTGAATTCATTGAGGTCAATCTGGATGGAAGTTCTCGAATTTTGGACCATTTTTGTCCCCCCGGCCCCGGTTGTAAGTCGGGATTTTTTTTCGAGGGCTAGGGATAGTCCGAAAATAATCTCACGGTGAGCACCGTGAAACATATATCAGAATGGTAATAATTGCAAGAAAATTTTTTCAATGATCAATGGCGCCAACGGCCATAACCTGTGTCTATCGAGGGCTTTGCGGAATGAAAGATGGGTTAACCAGGGGCAACCGTGCGATGCTAACCATTTGCATACAACTGTCTACGCTACTCCTAATTGCCCTCGCCCTAACTTCATGTAGCATGCTCGATAATTCGGGCCGACACAAGCCCGTCTATCTTCGAGAAGACCTCCCTATCGAGATAAGACGACAATATTTGCAAATGGAGATGAATGGCGAAACGGCTCCATGGCCTCTTTGCCCGAATGCGGAGAAATGGTCACATAGACCATTCGGGACGGCAATAGATGAACCGGAAGCTATCGAGCTTCTTGATGGACGAAAGAAATAAGAAGATGCATCCAATCCAGCCTGATCTCGTGGCTCATCGTGATCGATCTGAGAAACAAATCTTTCCCTGAACTCGTTCTGACCGATTACCTACGAATCTTTAGTCTTAGATAACTCTGAGGGTCAACGATTACCGATGGAAATGTGCATGATTAAATGAAGAGGGAATTTGTCACAAGTTCCTTTCACTCACTTTAACCCTGCCTTGCGCAGCGCATCGATCGTGGCATCACCTTGAGACTGATCTTTGGATGGGAGTGTTCTGGTCTTGGAGAGATTACTGACCCCACCAATCAACATAATATAAGGTACGTGAGGTCTAAACTCTGGGGAATCAAAAAGCAGGTTCGAGAATCCTTGGTCTCGGCGGATTGGGAATTAGGACAGAATCTCTAACCGTTCCCCTAAAATCCACCTAAAACCCAATCAACATCAATAATCGCGATACGCCGATTTAAATCCTTTTCCATGTCAGGGGGAAGAGCCCTCATCGCTTCTCGCCCACCAAATTCTAATGGAAAGCGAAGTGTTTCCCTTACATTCCCCGCACGATCTAAGATGCTCAGTGCAAGAACGAAATCCTCTAACTGATTAAAGGCCTGTGTGTAGAGAGCAAAATACCCAGTGAATTGTTTCTCCATCCCCTTTTTTAAGTAGATGATAATTGGCTTATAATAACTTTCTCCAGCCTGTTCGACGCGACAGACGACCTGATGCATATTGCCCTCCGGATCAGTGATGGAGAGATAAATCTTCCAGGTCTCCCCTTGTCGGATCTTTTCCGGTGCATAGGCGAAGTTGACGATAAGTTCTCCTTTTGTTTGGACATGGCCATTCGTCATTAAGCCAGTAAAAATGGGAAAGAGGCATAGAATAAGAAAGAATTTCATAAACAATTTCATCGCTAAAGCCTCCTTCGGTGCTCCTTAATGAGGGTCTGATTCTCTATTCACTTGATTAGGATAGTCCGCCTCCGTGTGGCATTAACAAAGGCTCAAAGAGATCAATAAAGACATTCCCCAATTTTGGGACGTCTCCTTCGTTGAAGGGAGCTGGCAGTTCGTATTGGTATTGATCCTTAATTCCTGACTCAAATGTAAATGGGAAAACCACTTCGTTGCTTTCATTCCCGGCCTTATCGAAGATGGAAACCTTCAAGGTAATCTGCGTCCACTCTTTCAGATAAGGTGCTTTTGAACTGAAGGTATTCCATTGAATGTATCCTTTAAAGTGCTTTTGATATTCTGGTTTGAGATAGATCCAATCGGTCGGGTAATGACCATAACCGGGCTGGTCCACTACCGAGGCAATTCGAAGCATCTGCCCATCGGGATCCTCCCCTTCAAGATAAATTTTCCAGATATACCCATATATGCCCTTTTCCACAGCAAAAGCGTGGGTAATGACCGGGGCCTGTGTCCCGGCTTTGGGTTGTTTCCCCTCGATGTAAGGAAACAATTGAGCCCGTCCTTGAAAAGGCAAAAAAAGAATGAACGTCAACAACAGGCTGATAAAATAAAGAGTCTTTTGGGAATTCATCGATTACACCTCCCTTCTCTAATTGACAATATAAGCTCGATGAGCGTGAATATCAAGGAAGTAAAGAATGACAATCCGGACTTCTCACGATTGTATCCATTAAGCGAATCATTATGGACTTCTTACAGTATTCTTACCAATTTTTTATCCTTTATCACGCGGAGATTCCCAGGATTGTTCTCTGAATTTCTGTCTTAGGAATGGACGGTGGATATTGACACACTTTGTTCTATGAGTTAATAATTTCAAGGACATCTGGCATTGATATGACACAAAGGTATTAAAGAAATTGACAGCACCTTCTCCCTAACCCTCCCCCCTTGGAGGGGAGGGAAGGGTGGGGGGGTAGAGGAGGGTTGACACATGTTTGATCTTTCGAAATTTTCGTTAAAGGGTAAAACGGCCATTGTGACCGGAGGCAGTCGTGGTATCGGCAAGGGTGTGGCACTGGGCTTGGCCAAGGCCGGCGCGAAAGTGGCAGTGACCAGCCGCAAGATGAACGACCTGGAGGCCACTGCTGCAGAGATTAAAAAATTCGGAGGGGAAGCGTTTCCCCTGCAGTCGCATTTGGGCAAGATGGAAGAGATCAACCGGATGGTCAGCGCCGTCATGCAAAAGTTCGGAAAGATTGATGTCCTGGTTAACAATGCCGGCGCCAGTCCTGCGATGGGCAGCGTGCTGGAATCCGACGAACGTCTCTGGGAAACGATCATGAACCTGAACTTGAGAGGGCTGTATTTTACCAGCCAGGCCGTCGGCAAGGTCATGAAGAAGCAGGGTAGCGGCAAAATTATCAATATCGCTTCGGTCGATGGCTTCAAGCCGGAACCCGGGGTCAGCGTTTACAGTATTTCCAAAGCCGGCGTCCGAATGATCACGAAAGCCTTCGCCTTAGAATTGGCCCCCTTTAATATCCAGGTCAATGCGATTGCGCCCGGGCCGATCAGCACGAAGATGCTCGATTCACACTGGTTCCACCTTCCGCCCGAAGAGGCCAAGAGGCAGAAGCAAGCAATGGCCAATTTTACGCCCATGGGGCGAATCGGGGAGCCCGATGAAATAGCGGGCGCTGCCGTTTACCTGGCGTCCGATGCTTCCAGCTATACAACCGGCGCTGAGATCGTAATCGATGGCGGAAGTCTTCTGGGCCTGGGCCTTGTTCCACATCAAGAATAGAAAAGGGAACGGATAAAAAATCCCGGCTTACCAATGAATTCATAACTGAATAGACATATTTTTCCCAAAATATCCCCTCCCCACGGTGGGAGGGGATGAAGGGGAGGGGGGAGCCAAAAGGTCTTCATCTTGCCCACCCCCACCTTCGCCCTCCCCCATCAAAGGGAGAGGGTATTATTGGGGAGATTTGATTAGTAAAGGAGAACGTGCAATGAGCGGTGAAACCCTTTTAACCTATTTTCAAAAAAACGTTAAGGACTATCCCAATCGCGTGGCATTGCGGTTCAAGGAATATGGAATCTGGCACGATGTGACCTGGGGTCAATACGGGGAAAAGGTGAGGCAGGTGGCCATGGGGCTGATCAGCCTTGGTCTTAAGAAAGGCGAATGCGTTTCTGTGATCAGCGAGAACCGGGCGGAGTGGGTTTATTCTGATTTTGGGATTATGTCCGCCGGAGGAGTCACGGCAGGAATCTATACGACAAATGCAGCGGAGGAGTGTGGCTACGTCGTCCAAAACTCCGACTCGAGATTCTATATCGCTGAGAATGAGGAGCAATTCGATAAGGCCCTGAAATTCAGGAAGGATACCCCCACTCTGGAGAAGATCGTCGTCATCGAGATGGAGGGATTGAAGCGGTACAAAGACCCTATGCTAATGAGCTTTGATGACCTGTTAAAAATGGGGAAGGAATTCGATGCGAAAAATCCCGGTCTGTTCGAGCAAAGGATGAGTGAGATCAAATTGGATGATTTGGCCGTTCTCATCTATACATCGGGGACGACAGGCCCTCCCAAAGGGGCGATGCTCACCCACGGCAATCTTCTCATGATGAGTGAGGCGGTAAATGCTGCCAATCCAGTTTATGACGGGGACGAGACGCTCTCGTTTCTTCCTCTGTGTCACATCTTTGAGCAGCTTTTCACAGTCATGGCCAATATCCGATATGGCACAACCGTCAATTTCATCGAGAGTCCCGATACAGTCATGGATAACATGAAAGAGGTCTCTCCAACCGTAACATATGCCGTCCCGCGAATCTGGGAAAAGTATGCCTCGGCCATTATGATTCGGATGTCCGATGCCACCTGGTTCAAGCGGATGGTCTTCAAGGCCTGTATGGGAATTGGTATGAAGTATGCCGATTTAAAGTTAAATTTTAAACCCATTCCCGCTTATTTGAACCTGGCTTACCTGGTGGCCTATGGGGCCGTCTTTCGGAAGCTCAAGGAGCGATTGGGGTTTGACCGCGTCAGAGTTGCCTACTCCGGAGCAGCGCCTATTTCGCCGAACGTGCTGAAATTCTTCAATGCCGTTGGACTTCTACTGATCGAAGGGTATGGCCAGACAGAGGGGACAGGAGTGACAACCACCAGTCACCTAGGCCAACTCAAGATCGGAACAGTGGGAAAAGCGCTGCCGGGTACGGAAGTGAAAATTGCCTCCGATGGGGAGATCCTGGTAAAGGGTCCCGGCGTATTCAAGGGCTATTATAAGAATCCCCAGGCCACTGCTGAAACGCTCAAGGATGGCTGGCTTTACTCCGGGGATGTGGGAGAGCTAGACGAAGATGGGTTTTTAAAGATCACCGACCGGAAGAAAGACTTGATCATTACCGCAGGCGGAAAGAACATTGCTCCTCAGAATATTGAGAATCAGCTCAAATTCAGCCCCTACGTCAATGATGCGGTCGTCATAGGAGATCGCCGGAAGTATCTGGTTGCCCTTATCGCCATCGACGAAGACAATGTGATCAAATATGCCCAGGATAATAAAATTCAATTCGGCACCTATGCGAGCCTCACCCAGGCCCCAGAGATTAAACAGCTGATTCAAAAAGAAGTGGATAAGGTGAATAAGACGATGGCCCGGGTGGAGCAGGTCAAGAAGTTCGCTATTCTTCCAAAGAAACTTTACGAGGAGACCGGAGAAGTGACGCCCACCATGAAGGTGAAGAGAAAGTACGTCAACCAGGCGTTTAAGGATATTATCGAGAATATGTATAAATCAGGGGCTGATTAAAAAAAGTTCAAAATGTCTAAAGTGCCTAAAGTGACTAAAATTTAACTTCAAAGTCATGAGGATTCAGGGGGTCAGGGATTCGGGTGAGAAACTTAAGAATTCAAAAAGGAGAATTAAAGGTTTAGTAGAAGTCTTATTTTTTAACTTTAGGCACTTCAGTCACTTCCAACTTTAGTCACTTGTTTTTACCGCCACCGTTTCTTTTTCTTCCACCTCTGGTATCCTTTCATTGATTCCTCTGATCGAATACCCAGGTAGAATTCCTTCACATCTTCGTCTTGCAAAAGGACATCGGGGGTATTGGCGGCGACAATCCTTCCGTTCTCGAGTACAAATGCATAATTTGAGATCTTTAATGCCATTTTGGCATTTTGTTCAACGAGAAGGATGGTCGTCCCTTCCGCGTTGATCGTTTTGGTGATTTTGAAGATCTGCTGAACAAGGATAGGAGAGAGTCCCAGCGAAGGTTCATCCATCATCAGAAGTTTGGGCCTCGTCATCAACGCCCTGCCGATGGCGAGCATTTGTTGCTCTCCTCCGCTTAACGTGCCAGCCCATTGGTTTCTCCTCTCGCTAAGAACGGGGAAATGGGCGATCACCCGATCGTAATCCTCCTTCACCCCCTTTTTGTCTTTCCGTGTGTAAGCTCCCATCTTCAGGTTTTCATCAACACTCAATTCGGGGAATACTTCCCTTCCCTCCGGCACATAGGAAATTCCCAGGTGGACGATCTCCTCCGCATCTTTTCCATCAATTCTCTTCCCCAGAAATTCGATGGTCCCTTTGTCCGGCTGGTCCTCCAGAAGTCCCATCACAGTCTTCAGGATCGTCGTCTTCCCTGCGCCATTGGCTCCCAGGATGGCGGCGATCTGCCCTTCCTGGATTTCTAATGATACTCCCCTGATTGCCATAATCAGTCCGTAAAGGGTCTCGATATTCTTGACCTTAAGCAACCTTTTCCTCCTCACCCAGATAAGCTTTTAGAACTTCCGGATGTTTTTGAATCTCTTCTGGTAGTCCCTCTGCTATTCTCTCTCCAAAATTCAAGGCCAGGATTCGGTCGGAAACGTCCATGATCAGGTTCATGTCGTGTTCGACAAGAAGGACGGTGATGCCAAGGTCGTCCCGAATATCCTGAATCGAGAACATCAAGTCCCCTTTTTCCTCCATATTCATCCCGGCCGAAGGTTCATCCAAAAGGATCACTTCAGGATCCAAGGCTAAGGCGCGGCCGAGTTCGACCAGCTTTCGAGTTCCATAAGGAAGGTTTACCACAAACTGATTTCTTGCGACCTGGAGGTCGAGAAAGTCGATAATTTCTTCAACTTTTTCTCTGTTTTTAATCTCCTCTTTGGCTGCCTTTGAATTCTTGCAAACGAATGTCGCACCTCTCCAGACCCCGGTCTTCATGTGAAGGTGACGGCCTAACATGAGGTTATCCATAGTACTCATATGAGAGAAGAGCTCGATATTTTGAAATGTCCTGGCGATCCCTTTTTGGGCAACTTGATAAGGCTTTAAATAGGTGATGTCTTCTCCTTTAAACGAAATCTTCCCAGAATTGGGTTTATAAATTCCACTGATGCAATTGAAAACGGTGGTCTTTCCGGCTCCGTTCGGGCCGATGATGGAATAGATCCCTCCCTTTTCCACCTCAAAGCTTACATCATTCAGCGCTTTGATGCCGCCAAAAAAGATCGTCAGGTTTTCAATCTTCAGTATGCTCATTGCTTATGTGGTTTTCCCGTCTTTTGATTTGATTGCTCCGCTCATTGATTCACATAACCCCACCTATCCTCCCCTTACCTCAAGGGGAGGAACACCCCCCTCTTGGGTTAAGAGGGGGAGAGGGGGAGTTACCTCCATCTATTCTATTATGAGACTGTTATGTGTAGGAGCGGCCCACAGTAGCCGCCCCCCATGAAATTCTTCTGCCCCTCTATTACCTCCCATAGGCGGGTAAGAGATGGGATGTTTTTGCGAAAGTCTACTTCGTGATTCTTATCCAGTCTGTCAATATCTTCATGCTGCCGTCGGGCTGCACTTGGGCGAACCGAGTATCTCTTGTACCCTGGTGGTCCGTAGGCGTGAAGGTGATGGGCGCGCCGATTGCACCCCGCCAATCTCGTATGGTTTCCATGGCTTTGATAAAAGTCTCGGGAGTCAAATTCCTGCCTGCCCGTCTTAGCCCTTCGGCAAGCGGTTCTGCATATAAGCACCCTGAGTAATAGAAAGTTCCCCAGCGCTCATTCGGCTCGTACTTTTGGTGCCAGGCCCGATACTTGACCATCAGGGGATTGTTTGAATCCGGGGGCTCGATAGGAAAGGAATTGATCATCCCAGCCCATAACCCTTTCGTGATCTGCATCATCAATGGACCATCGGAGAGGGTGCTGCTGGTTCCCCACTGGGGCTTATAGCCGATCTTGGCACATTCGGCCAGGAGCAAAGCCCCATGAGTGGGCATGGCCCACAGGACTACTGCCTCGGCTCCTGAATTTTTCAACTTTAGAGCATGAGAGCTCAGGTCCCGGTCCGTTACCTCGGCAGAAACCGCGGCCACTACCTTCAGACCCTTTTCCTTTTCGTAACGCTCGACTCCCTCCAGACCCTGTTTTCCGTAATCATCGTTCTGGTAAAACACGGCTACCTTGGTGAGCTTCATGTTTTCATAAAAATATCGCGTCAGGGCCTTGGCTTCGTCAACGTAAAGCTGATAGACGGGGAAGATGTATCGATTGAACGGCTGAATCCAGTTGGTGACGCCGCTACACCCGAAGCTGACCATCAAAACCTTATTCTCCGTATAATAATCGCGGACAGACATGCCCGGCCCGACCCCTACGCAGCCGACCACTCCGAAGATCCCGATCTGCTCTACGAATTCAGTACCGATGGCCTTGGTTTTGGCTGGCTGGTAACCATCGTCGCGCAGGAAATATTTGATCTTTCTGCCGTGGATTCCGCCCTCATCGTTGATTCCCTTGAAGAAGAGGCCTGAACCGCGGGCCACCGCTCCCCAAGCTGCTGCGGGTCCTGTCTGCGGACCTGTCTGCCCAATGAGGATCTCGGTGTCCGTTACTCCCCGGACCTGCTGAGCCGAGACGGGTGCCGTCATCAAAAAAGCCGCCAGTGTTAATAAACAAATCAAACCTAAATTTCTCTTCACCATTTTTCCTCCTCCTTTCTGAGATTTCTAACGAAACAGCGTTGACTTCTAACCCCAACGTTACAGCTTCTTTGAAACTGTGACTTATACTTTTTTCACATAGTGTTTGGCCAAGAGTCCGCTCGGCTTAATACACAGCATCAGAACAATGATGGCAAACGCGACGACAGATTTGAATGACAGAGAGACGTATCCGCCAAACAGGTTTTCGATAATCCCTAACATCGCTCCCCCAACCGCTGTTCCGGGAAGGCTTGTCATTCCTCCCAAGACTGCGGAGGCGAAACTCTTCATGAGGGGATCCATCATCATCGGAGGATCCAATACTCCAAGCGCGGCGATCAGCATGCCGGCGACTGCGCCAACCATAGAACTAATCGCCCACGTGAAAGAGAGGATCCATTTGGTGCGGATGCCCATGACCCGAGCCGCCAACTGATTCTGTTGAGTAGCTCTCATGGCGATCCCCACTTTCGTGTACCGGAAAAAGAGAAACAGAATAAACATCAGGACCAGCGAGATGACAATCGTCCAGAAGTTGATCTTGCTCATCACCAGACCAAAGAAATTGTAAGTCTCTATGTTCGAAACTGGAAAAGCGAGTGATCTCTGATCAGGCCCCCATTTCCATCCGGCGAATCCCATGAGAATCATTTCAAAGCCAAGTGTAATGATGATCAGTCCTAACACCGTCGGGTCTTTGGCTTGTCTTAAAAAGACAAGCTCAAAGAAAGCACCCAGAAGGATAGCAAACAAAAATGTGAAAATGACTGCCCATTGGAAAGGGACATGGTAGCTCTCCATGAGGGTAAAGGCCACATAGGTGCTGATCATCGCCATTTCCCCCTGGGCAAAATTTAGAACGTCAGAGGTTTTGTAGATAATGACCATGGCGAGAGCCAGAAGAGAATAACAAGCTCCAACCGCCAGACCGCTCACAATCAACTGACCCAGCATAGCTTATCTCCAAATGCGGATTTCGGATTGCGGATTTCGGAATTTTACTCCGCATTCCGCATTCTGCATTCCGAAATTAAAACGGCCATGTTTTCCAGTAGCGTTTTGTTCGAATCCAGAAGCCGAAAATTCCCAAAGGCTCGAAGAGAACGATCAAAATCATGATCAGCCCATAAACAATGACAGCAATATTAGAAATTCCAGCCATGCTCATATATTTCTGGGAAAAGGCGACCAGAGCTGGGCCGATGGCTGGAATGTCTTGAACGACCTGAAGCTTAATATCGAGATAGGTTAAAAGAGCTGCTCCGGCGATGGAACCCATAATGGATCCCAGCCCGCCGACGACGACCATGGCCAGGAAGGCGATCGACATGATGATATGAAAGCTCTCGGGATTGATGAATCCAAGGATGAACGCGTAAAGTCCGCCCCCAATTCCTGTATAGAAGGCGCTCACTGCGAAAGCCAGAGTCTTGTAATAGGTTAGGTTCACCCCCATTGCCTCAGCAGCGATGTCGCTATCCCGAATGGCGATGAAGGCCCGCCCCACACGTGTCTTGATTAACTTCACTGCCCCGATCACCATCAGAACGGCGATAGTCATGATGACGTAGTAATAATGGAAATCCTTCATCGGGGTTCCAAAAAGATAAAGTTTTGGGGCTTGGAGTCCCATTCTTCCGCCAAAAAATTCCATATGTTTGATAATCGTAGTGATCGACATACCGAAACCAAGAGTGGCGATAGCCAGATAAGGGCCTTTCAAACGAAGAGCTGGAAGTCCCAAGATAAATCCAAAGGCAGATGAGATGAACCCTGCAACGGGGAGCGCAATCCAGAGAGGAAAGTTCCAATTCAATACGAGGATAACGCTTGTGAAGGCTCCGATGGCAAAGAATCCTGCGTGTCCCATCGATATCTGGCCTGTATACCCCACCAGGATGTTCAAACCAATAGCAACAAGGGCGTTGATGGTGATGAGATTAAGGATATAGATGGACATCCCTAAGAGATGATACGCCTTGACAAGCCAGGGTAAGATTCCGAGAAAAACAAGGAATAGAATGGACCAAACCAAGATGGTGTTGCTTTTAAAAAGTTCGATATCTTCGTAATAACTGCGCTTGATGTCCATAGGGAATTATCTTGCTTTGATTTTAAGTTTCTGCGAAATCATCGATTGCATTTAAGATCATGTGAAACTCATAACAAACGGCCAAATACTAAAATCTTCCTGTTGATTTTGTCAAGCCTTTCTAAGATATTCTTTAAATGAAGTTAATAGGTTGTCCCACTTGATTAGCCTTCCTTTCTTACCCATTAGACAATACGGGCTTATCCGTGGGATCCAGGGGTGAATTAAACAGCGAGTTGTCCCCCATCTACGGGAAGAACGATGCCCGTCACATACCTGGAAGCGCTTGAGGCCAGATAAACCACGGCTCCTTTCAACTCCTCCGGTTCACCGTATCTCCCCATGGGGATAAGACTGATGATCTTCTCACTGTGGTGTTCAAAAACCCACTTGGTCATATCCGTTGGAAACCAGCCTGGAGCGATCGCGTTGACCCGAATATTGTATTTGGCCCATTTGGCAGCCAGGTCTTTGGTAAAGGTAATCAACGCCCCTTTGCTGGCGCTGTAGGCAACGGCATCTGCTCCGTCTTGGATTCCGATAACTCCCATGACCGAAGCGATATTGATAATGCTCCCGCTCTTCTGCCGGATCATCACCCGTCCGGCCATCTGGGAGAAGAGGAAAGCGCCGGTCATATTGGTGCTCATGACTTTTTCCCAACCTTCCAGAGAATAGTCCTCTGTGGCTTCGCCCCAGGTGACTCCAGAGTTGTTGACCAGGATGTCCAATCGTCCGAATTCCTCCAGAGTCTTGTCCACCACCGTTTGGATACTCGCGGGGGATTTCACATCACAAGACATGGCTAACGTCTTTACACCCAATTTCGCCAGGTCTTGTGATGCCTTCTGGCAATTCTCTATCTTCCGGGAGCAGAGGACCAAGTTCGCTCCGACCTCGGCCAGACCTTCGGCCATTTTCAAACCAATCCCTCTTCCTCCGCCCGTAACAATCCCTACTTTGCCCTTTAAATCGAACATATCCCTGACATTCATGTTTACGCCTCTTGATGGAATGGTAAAAACCTGCTTCTATGATCCGCAACCAAAATAGTAGGCGCAGGCTTTAGCCTGCGTGAACTCGCAGCCTGAAGGGTGCGGCTACGGTACGGATTATGGCTAATTCGGGTTGGGTTGAATATAAGAAAAAAAAGAGTTGTCTGTCAAGCAACCGGCCGGCAAGGGTCCAGGAGGTGCAGGGGGTTAAACACCTTCAAATAGAGCGGCAGGGCCATTTCTGACTCTATTTTATGCTTTATTTTTGCAACCGCTAATTCAGTCTGTCATTTACCATGAAGATGTCGATTCGAATTCAAGTTTCTCCCTCTCATCGTTTTGAGGAATATACCCTGGACCATTGAGGTGCAGGGCTTCGGGCTCGAACGGTTCTAAGAGGGATTGCCTTTCTTTCCGCTTTCTTCTTCCCGGAGGATCTTCCGCAGAACTTTTCCGATTGCCGATTTTGGAAGAGAGGGCCGAAATTCTACCAGCTTGGGGACCTTGTAAGCAGCCAACTTCTGCCGGCAGAAGGCGATGATCTCCTCCGCCGTACATGTCTCTCCCGGCTTCAGAACGACGAAGGCTTTGACGGTCTCTCCCCGGTACTTGTCCGCGATGCCTACGGCAACGCCTTCCTGCACCTTGGGATGTTGAAAAAGCACCTCATCGATCTCACGAGGATAAATGTTGTAGCCTCCGGCGATGATCATGTCCTTCTTGCGGTCTACGATAAAAAAATAGTCGTCTTCATCCTGCACAGCAATATCTCCGGTATAGAGCCAACCATCTTTTAGCTGTCCGGCGGTTTCCTGGGGGTTGTTCCAGTACCCTTGCATGATGAGGGGTCCCTTCATAAGGATCTCTCCCGGCTCGCCCTTCTTCACATCCGTCACCCCATCCTTGATGCTGACGAGACGCACATCGTTGTCAATAAAAGGAATCCCAATACTGCCCACCTTCTTTAACCCCAGGATTGGGTTGGAAATCCCAAGGGAGCTAGACTCAGTGAGCCCATAGCCTTCACCGAAAAAGATACCCATATCCCTGATCTGCTCGATCATCTCCACGGGCATTGGTGCGGCTCCGGAATTTAACAGACCAAGTTTCCGGTCCAGACCCAGTTCCGCAGCCTTAGGATGGTTGATCACGGCGTTAATCATCGTAGGGACAGAAGGGAAGTAGGTGATCTCCTTGAAATTGGCCAGTATCCCCATAAATTCATCAATCTGGAACCGGGGGATCATAATTTGCGTGGCACAACTGAAAAATGCCCAGTTCATCACCACAATGTTTCCATAGACATGAAAGTAGGGGAGGACGGCGATCACGTTCCGTCTTTCGTGAGGAGTCAGGATAATGGTGGAGCTCCCCCATAACGCACCTCGTAATGTAGCCCCAACGACGTTGCCATGCGTGAGGACTGCTCCCTTGGGAATTCCCGTGGTCCCGCCCGTGAACTGAATCAAGGCTGGATCCTCCGGGTTCACCTGGACACGGGGGCGTTTGAAGGTTTGGACGTTCTCGATTAGAGTTGAGAAATGATTCCATCCCTTTTCCAGATCAAGGCTATGTGCGGTGCTCACATCCATACCTTTAATATAATCCGTAACCTTGGTTACGATCACTCGAGGGATAGGAACCTCTTTGCATAGGACACGAATCGTGGGTAGTACCATGTCGAAGGTAATGAGGGTGGTCAGGTCCGCGGTAGTAGCCATCAGTTTAAGCTCTTCAGCCGTATATAAGGGATTGAGGTTGACCACGATCGCACCCAGTGATAACGCCGCATAGTAAGCGATTGGATACTGAGGACAGTTGGGAAGATGGATTCCCACCCGTTCCCCCTTCTGAACGCCAAGCGATCCCAAAGCGTTGGCGAACCGCATGACCAGGGCGCGTAGCTCCCAGAAAGTTATTTCCGTCCCGTAAAAGTTGAGCGCAGCCTTGTCAGGGTAAGCGTTGGCGGGAATTTGGATCAGTTCATGGATCGCCAGGCGCGGCACGCGGACGGTGGTTGGCACATTGTAATCATAGTGTCTATGCCAAGGTTTTGTTTCCAAGGTATATTTCCTCCTTCTTCAGATATTGGACAATCAAGCTGATCTATCGCCTATTAGTGATGACCTTCCTTCATTCTTGACGGTTTCTCTTTCTCCTCGTCCTGCAGTATCCTGCGTAACACCTTACCCACCAGTGTCTTCGGCAGGCCCATACGGAATTCGAAGAACCTCGGAACCTTATAGCCTGTGAGCTTCTCCCTGCAGAAGTCCTGCGACTCCTCCTGCGTTGTCTGCTGCCCCTCCTTGAATACCACCCATGCCTTCACCGCCTCCACTTGCCGCGGTCAGGGATCCCTCCAACACAAACCTCAGCGACCGCCGGGTCTGTCATCAGTATCTCTTCTATCTCACGAACACCTGAAGGCTTCCCGTTGTTTTTTGCTGTGTTCTGCATTCGTCCAGCATGCTTGGTGATAGTGTCCTTCTTGCGTATCTCCTTTTTGACCTTCCGCTCAATTTGAAAAGCACTGGCCTGGACCGAATTTAGACCGCTTGAGACCATCGCCAGATTCACCAGGACGGCTAAATCAATGTTGCCTTTAACTTTGCTTTTTTCTTGGGTCCTTCTTCTTTTGAATCGACATTTGGACTAACTTTCTTTCCTTGAAATGGAGTGATTTGGTCCGCCCGGTGTGATAAGGATATTTGGTCAACCGTATTGTCAAGAAAGTCGAGGAAAATAAGCCGGTCGCGTATCAAGTCGCCTATCCCTGTAATTATTTTTATGGCTTCCTGTACTTCCCAGGCTGCGATGATTGCGGGAGTGGCTGCGGGATTCCCGGTAAACGTTTCAACCCCACAACCACTTTCCGTGCCGGAAATGTCACAGATAGCTTTGAACTCTTTATCTCCTGGAAGGATGGTCATCATCTGGCCACAGAAACCTGCGATGGCACCGTGGACAAAGGGAATTTTTAGCTTATTGCAAGCATTGGCCACTATCTGCCGGGTCATAAAATTATCCAGGCCGTCAAGCACCACGCCCGCATTTCTTATAAACCTCGTGATGGTTTGAGAATTGATAGTTTTATTGATGGGGGTCACCACTACCGCAGAGTTAATTTTTTTAACCCTATCCGCTGCCGCCTTGACCTTGGATTTTCCGAGGTTTTCCTCCGTGGCGATGATCTGCCTGTTGAGATTGTTTTCGACAAACTTGCCTTTGTCGATGATGACTAAATGGCCGATCCCCTGCCTTGCAAGCAGTTCGGTTATCGTTCCACCCAGGCCACCCACCCCGCAGACAACAACCGTGGAGCGAAGCAGCTTAATCTGTCCCTCGATACCTATTGTGCCGATGTTACGCAGATATCTGGCAGGGACGATGCCGTGTTCCAGGCAGGTGATCTCAATTTCCAGGGATGCGGTTTTTGTTTTGGAGGCGATATATCGTACGCTTTGGAGATCTATCACCAACCTCTTCTGTTTGCCGGGGCTTACCCATGCCTTGCTTAGCTGGTGAATCAGTTTATCGGCAGGTCGACCTGTAGTCATATTTGTTTAAAGATTTATGAATAAATTTCAGCATCAGCCGATCTCACATTATTTGTTTCCTGATAAAAATGTTGTCGCTCCTGTAAACCAGAGGGCTTGATTGGCATCGCCTTCGAAGTGAAGTTTTCCTTCGTAAAGAGCGTCCATTGATTTATTAAGATCTTGGGATGACATGACTTTAAAAGCGGTACCTGCGTCCGACCAGACCAGGGCCACATCGAATGGTTTCCGGTCCCCCTTCAGTGATGAAATCTCACCGCTATTGAAAATATATAATCTTGCTCTTTTACCGTCAGCGGTTTTTATCAACACTTTCACTTTTTCATTTTTGATATACTCTTTAAATTCAGTATTTTTCTTAGAGGCCTTTTTAAGCTTGCGATAGAGAACAAAGAGCAGCAGTGTAAATTTCATATCAATATCCTTTTAAAATTGTGTTTTCATCCGCCGGCGACTTTGGGTATCATATCAAGCGTATCGCCTTCTTTTAAGATCACTACATTTAGCCTCTTTATATTCGTGCCATTGAGCAGTATGTTGCTGTTGTCCCAGATCGGCTGCTTTTTATTGGCTCCCATGGATTTAAGTTTTTTCTCATAGGCAGGCCCATAGTGGGCCTCAACATAATCCTTGACTTCGTCAAGACTATTTACATCAACGGTTACAGCTCTTACGCCGAGGAAAACCCTCCACGGCCCGATGAAGTTGATATTAACTTTAGCCAAGATTGATCCAGCCCGCTTTTGATTTTTACATCCGTGCTTAGCACTACTTAGCACCGATTGATACAGCGATTTCAGACATGCCCAGGCTTTCTAAACGTTTCTTTGACGGCTTGCCGGTCGTTTTGTTCCAATCTCTAATGGCATAGTATTCGGACAGCATCTTTTCCATATTGGGCACGTGGCCCTCCTGCCCGCCGTCTGGAATCGGCCTCATAGCAAGTTCGGGTAACACATCGTCTTTCGCAGAAATGCCCAGCTTGCAAGACAGGGATCGCTGCAACTGAAAGGCACGTTCCCCGGCCTTCAATAACTGGTCTAGGTCGATATTCCAGCCTGTGGAAGCGTTGATCATATCCGTTATCGACGCAACGGGTATAATTGCCCAGTTGCAGACACCGATTGAATCGGTCGCAGCTCTCCAGTTCTGACTTCTTTCAACCATCTCGGCTTTATCATCAGCCCACCGGTCTGTTATCTTAAAAGCCAAGTCGGGATGGCCAGTACCACCGTCTATATTGTATCCGTCGCTTTTATTATGGTCCGCTCCGCGCGGCGCCGTTGCATAAATAAGTCCCATGGAGTGAAACGCCCTGGGGTCGTGCATGGGGAATTCGAGTCCCTTGGTTTGGACCGCCTCTCCGATAGGCCGGCCGTATTTCTGCGCCATCCGCTTCGTTCCGCCAGTCAGGATAGCGCCGAAGCCCTGGTTCTTGCCGATCTGGTGTACGAGCTCGATGGCAGCGTCGATATTCCCCCAAGTGAGCTTAAGACCGCCGGTGTCCTTCTCAGTAATGACTCCCAGGGTATAGAGATAGAATGCATAGCCGGCGCTGGCGCCACTGCTGATCGTATCGAATCCATAAGCGTTACACATCTCGTTGAAGTAAACGGCAGTGGACATATCGAGGTCCAGCCCCATCATCGCGCCCCAGGCGATCAATGTTTCATATTCAGGGCCTTCGACCCTATCGTATAAATACTTTCCTTCTTTGATCTTGAGTATCTTGCGGCAGCGTATCGGGCAGCTATAGCAGGCGGTACTCTCGGTCTGATATTGTTCAACCTGTGTGGCGCCGCTTATTTTTGCCGATTGCGGCAGAGTAGGGACAGTGTAGTAGTTGGTTGGGCCGTCGCCGTAGGAGATGGCCGAATCAATCCACCCTGCTGTGCCGGTTTCGTGCATGATCATGGAGAAGAAACCTTCCTTAACCTCGGTCATTGCCGTGCGTGCCGCTTCGCGGAACTTTTCCGGATCCTGCATCGGAAGCTTCATCTTGCCGCGAACAGCAATCGCCTTGACCTTCTTGGAGCCCATGACGCAGCCCAACCCTGCCCGGCCAAGGGAGTGGCCGTATTCGGACATGATGTTGCCGTAAAGCACGAGGTTCTCGGAGGCGGGGCCGATACAGGCAACCTGAATGCGATCATCTCCATGTTCCTTTTTGATTTCTTCCTGGGTCTTGTAGGTATCCTTACCCCACAGGTTGCTGGCATCTTTCAGCTCGGCAGCGCCGTCCTTGATATAAATGTACACCGGTTTGGCCGATTTGCCTTTGAGGATCACGCCGTCGTAGCCGGCATTCTTGAGCTCCGCACCGAACCAGGCACTGGCATTAGCATCGCCGTAGTGGCCGGTGTACGGAGATTTGGTGGCACCACCCCAGCGGCTAACGCTTGGACCGCTGGTGCCATTGAGGAGACCAGGCATAAGAATAAGAGGATTATCCGGTCCGAGCGGGTCAGTTTTCTCATCAACCATGTCAAAGAGGTAGCGCGCGGCCAGACTGGTGCTGCCGATAAAATCGCGCGCATATCTCTCATTCAGGGGCTCATTAGTGAGTATTCCCTTGGTGAGATCAACTACAAGTAGCCTGCCATGATATCCGTTCATGGTCTCCTCCTGTGGGTCTCTCAGATAATCGCAAAGCGCACGGAGCATAGCCCAGAGCGTAACAAAAAAATTAAAAGCATTTTCAATAGTCGCAGGGCATGCATCCGTGAAGTCCTATTCTCTTAGAAATCGATGCTCTTACCCGCATAAGCATAGTTAAAGATCTTGCCCAGGTCTTCCTCGCCGGGAACGCGCGTGACCGTCATCGTCATCACCTCATTCAATGCCCTTTCTACCAGCCCTGGTATGGACTGCTCATACTTCGGCTTTTCAATTCCGCAATCCGTGACGGACAGCGGCTGGCCGATTTCCTTTGCCAGCGCACGGACTCTGGCGACAAGGGCGTTCGCGCATTCTTTGTCGGAGCCGGATGCGACTCGGCAGTAGCGCGCCATCTCCGCATACTTGGCCAGGGTATCGTCAGAGCCATTCATAAGGTATTCCATGGTATAGGGAAGGAAAAGACCCACCGCGCGTCCGTGAGGAATGTGGAAAAGTGCGCCGAGCGCATGTCCGGTGCTGTGTCCTAGTCCCGCCATGGAATTACCGAAGGACATGCCACCCAGTGTCGCAGCGTACATCATCTCCTTGCGTGCCTCGAGGTCGTTCCCGTTTTTATAAGCTTTAGGCAGATATTCAAAAGTTCGCCGTGTCGCGATCAATCCCGGGCCGAGAGTCATACTGGTGCCCCACGTGGAGGTGTACCCTTCGATGGCGTGGCAGATGACATCCATGCCGGTGTCCCCTGTGATTTGCGAAGGCATGCCAGCGACCATCACGGGATCGAGTATGGCGACATCCGGCATATCTTCGGTAGTCCCCAGACCGAGTTTGCGGTTGTCCTTTGTATCGGTCAGCACGACTGCCCACGTAGCTTCAGAACCTGTTCCACTGGTCGTAGGAATGGCCATCAACTTGGCTTTTTCTCTGAAATTGAAAGTTTCAAGTACGGAGACGGCCTCGGGTTCGAGGTCAGGCCGAGCGAGAAGGCAGATGATCGCCTTGGCCGCATCCATACAGGAACCACCACCTATTCCGATGACCCAGTCAGGCTGGTACTTGCCCACCGCTATTCCACCTTTCTTGATGGTGTCAAGCGACGGCTCGGGTTCTATTTCATTAAATATTTTCCATTCGATGTTTACTGCGTCCAGTTGGCTGGTCACCAATTTTGCCAAACCGAGCTTCACGATGTTCTTGTCAGTGACGATGAACGCTTTCTTGCCTTTGACTTGCGCAAGGTAATCGAGAGCATTATCCCCATAGACTATCAAAGGACACGCAAAATTCCACATATTAACCTCCTAAGTTAGAAAAAAGGGTGCGAGGATTCAAGGATTGAAGAAACCGAACATCCGAGAGTGGAAAGTGGAGAGTAGAAAGTAGAGAGTAGAAAGTAGTCAGAATCACATTCCGCTTCCACTTTCCGCACTCGAAGCCTTGAAGCCTTAGCCCCTTGACTCCTGGAATCCTTTTATTAGTCCAGCCATTCGGTCTTGAGCCGCATCGTGCAGTTGGTAAGCTCGTTAGCCGCCTTCGTGTAGCGCATGATTTTGGCCATGTCGCCCGTGAGTTTGGATTGCCTGGTGATCAGTGCCTGTGTGGAATCAAGCTGCTTGGTGGCGATTTTCTTCCAGACAGCATAGGGAGCTGACAAGGTGAATGCAGGCTTGTATTTACTGGTATCCGTCACGATTTCGCATGCACGGCATTTGCCGTGATAAAGATCCACGTACATGTAAGTGGTCTCTTTGACCGGGCCGCCCGGTTCTGTAATAAAGTAAAAATCACCCTCCCAGGTTTTGGCCGCCTCCTCATAGGCCGCGCTTTTATTGATTTCTTCCTTGTACTGATCGCACCATTCTTGTGTCCCGTACTTTGCCATAGTGAACAACCTCCTTTCCCTTTAAATATTCCGTGCTCTTCCAATCCATTTGTGACATCTTTCTTCCGGCATTTTACTTGGTGATTTGCAGATCAAATCTATCATTAGCGGATGTTCTTGTCAACGAGTTCACGGGGGGATCGACTTATTTTTTAAAGAAGAGACCCATCAAGAGTTTAGAATTTTGTCGGATCGTTGGCCAACCGGTGTTGGCTCACCACGACCGTGCCCCCGTCCTGGCAGATCTGTAGGGTCTGGATAATGTAGAGTGGCGAGTCTTTTCGTGGGTTGAAGAGAGGCTTACCATCCGCCATAGATATCCATTAATCCTTTGGCAATTTTTTCGCCGCCTTCGTTACTCCCTAACAGACTGTACACGGTTCGGGGACACCTGTATCTTTTATAGATCTCCCGGATACAATCGGAAAATTTTTTCTCCTGGTCCCCGGATACCGTAATCACTTCCTGTGAGATCTCTTCAATCTTCTTACTCAAGGTATCCTCCATCAGGAGACCGTCCTTCATCTGCCGATTCTCTATCTTCTCGTAGGAAATCTGTACCCCGTACTTTCCCGCAAGGGTTTTCAGATCGCCTGCCTTAATTTTCTCTAGAGTATCCCCCGGATAATACCGCAGCTTTACCAAATATTTGGTCATGGCTCTCTCCTTAACACGTAATCCCTCAGAAATTGTGAAAGAATTGGTCCTCTTTTGTCCTCGACCCCTTCAGGATGGCTCTCTTTCCGAACTTTAGAATGCGTGTCATCATAGGTGCGTAACCATCCGTGGCAGTTACCCTATGGAGGTACGTCGATTAAACCGCCGGAGGTTATCGGTAAGAAGCTCCGCTCTAAAGTTCTCCAAGAGAACCATCCTTGCGGCTTGGTTCTATTTTTTTACTCCGGCAAATATTCCTGATATTTTTGGGATTTACTTTTTCTCTCCTCTTTCGTCCTCAGAAAGTAGTCTTTGGACGGCGCAATATGATAGTTAAAATGGTTGTAGCTCACGTCCGGTCGAAACCGGTTGTCCTCCCAAGCTTTCTTCTCAAATTTTACGTGGATCTTTCCACCGGCCATACTCAGCTTTCCCCGGACCCCGCACGTGGGACATTCAACAGTTTCCCGATCTTTTAATATCCGAACCAGCCAATCGTGGCAAGAGGGGCAGACGCCGTCCTCCCCCTGATAGGTTAGATCTTTCTCTCTGACGGCGACGGCGGTTTCTTTTCCCATGCGATAGGCCAAATCCATCGCTTCCTGATCCAGGACGACTTCAGATATCCCCTGAGTACAGATGGCGGCCTCGTTGATTTTGGTCAAACCCATTACATTCAGGAGGACGTTGGATTGGACAGAAATATAGGGTATCCACCCGCGCGTCGCGTAGGGAATGATGACGGTGGCGGGCTTTTTAATCTTGCCAATCTGATGGCCGAGAATCCAACACCGGTCGATCAGCTGCTTGATCACGGCGGTCAATTCCAGGAAATAACATGGCGAACCCAGAATGAGCCCGTCACATTCATTCACTCTTGAAAAAATGAAGCTCACATCGTCGTCCTTTACCTGACAAACATTTTCGCGAAATAGGCAGAGCCCGCATCCCCGGCAGGGACCGATCTTATAATCTGTCAACCGGAGAATCTCTACTTGTGCGCCCTCCGATTCCGCCCCCATCAAGGCTTGTTTCAGAAGAATTTCCGTGTTCCCGTTCTTCCGATAGCTTCCGTTCAAGGCCAGTATCTTCATCGTGAAAAATCTCCTTTCTTCATTCTTTAAGATGCAGTGTTTTGACCCATCCTCTTCATACGTCGCTGTTGGGTTCTATACGCATTCGAAGAAGCCTCCCTTTTTGCTACTCCGTTTCTCTGTTCCAACGACCACTAGCGGAAGACCGGCGGCAGAAGTTGCAGATAGTCCTTGCCGGTTATGGCGCTCGCACAAATAAACCCGGAGTGGACAGCACCCTCGATGCCTCCTTCGTTGAGGCGCTTCCCGTAGGTATCACCGGCAAAAAACAGTCCCTCGACAGTAGGGCATTTCACATCCACCCACTCATCCTCAGGATGTCGCCATAGGATACAGGTATCTCCAACCGTGAAGAACGTGAACTCAAGCGATTCTCTCCAGCCTCGGAATGCGGTATCGGCAAACTTCAACATCCTGTCGATAACGATATCGACCTTCTTCTTATCATGCGCTTCTTCAGCCAGAATACTGCTGGCCATGCCCAGCAAGTACTTGCCTTCAGGGGCTGTCGTCGGTGCAATGGCAGACATCGCCACGATGTCGAGCGGAACATTCCCCCTGAACAGCCCTTCGCTCTCGGGAATCAACATGGAGGTATGATAGAAAGACCTGGGATCGACCTTGAGTTCACAGAAAACATTCACTGGTTTCGTCATACCAAACTGGCCGGCAACCATAGAAGTATGGATGATCTTCTTAGTTAATCTTACAAATTCCGTAGGCAACACATTCTCCGGCAAGATCTTCAGCAATGCCTTCGGCGGTGCAGTGCAGACGACCACCGGGGATTTTATTTCCAGCGTTTTGCCGTCCATCTCAACTGCAACACCGGCCGCTCTTCCGTTCTGAATGATCACCTCTTTGACCTGGGCATTCGTAACAATCTCCCCTTCGGCGTCTTTGAGGGCGGCAGCAAAACCCTCCGTGATAAAACGGTGCCCGGGTGCCCCGGCGAAAGCCCAGGAACCATTCGTGATATGCACCCCGGTCTCCTGGACTTGTACAAATACCTTTAGGTTCTCTCCGGCTGCGTTGAGTGCTGGGTCATTCATAACCGTCTGAAAAGTTCCCATGGCATAATGGAATTCTTGTGCCAGTTCACTTTTTGTGATCCCTTCTACCCAATCTTTCAAGGTCACATGGTCGAGTTTTTCAGCTTCAGCTATCGTACGTACCTGGAGCTTGCGCTTATGGACCTTTACCATCTCAGCGTAATCTTCATCGCTCATCCAACCGTACTTCGCTCTCCTGCCCACGATGTAGGGCTTCCAGTCATGGTCATACCACACAAAGCCTGCATTGGGATAGAAGATCGAAGCCTTGTTAAACAGTGCCAGGGCTTGGCTCACACGTCCACGATTGGTGTACCAGGCACCCCTGCCACCCGCTTCGAGAACATATCCATCGAGCATCCTCTTCTTGATCAGCGTTGGAAGATCAGGCTCCGTCCTGTCACTCACCCAGGAGTGAGCAGACAACGAAAGCGTTTTGCGGAACTCGTCGGCATCTTCAATCCCTTCTCCGCGGAATGAGGCGGCACGGCCGCCAATCTGCGACGAAGCCTCAAGGATCAGAACCTTCTTGTGTTCCATATTTGACAGTATGGCGCCGACAACCGACCCCGCGATACCGCAGCCGACGATGATCGCATCGTAGCTATCGGAGATTTTCGAGGGCATATTTCCTCCTAATTTTTTCGTACTACCTTCTGGCCAAACACGACTTACCCACTATTGTTTTAGGAATTCCTCGGGAAAAATAGAAAAATGAACGCTGAGAGGTGGGCCTTCCTTTTCAACGCCCCGTGTTCCTCCGTTTAGAATACCCTCTCGCGAATGTAACTATAATATAAGGACTCGATTCTAGTCGGGTTGAATATACGAAAAAAGGAATTATCTGTCAAGCAACGACAACAGCAACGAGACAACTACAGAAAAGACCGCAAGATTTCATGCCTCAGTTACGAGGATGGAATAATCGATCCGGTAGAAATGCTTCGAAAATCTTATAAAGGAGAGGCGGACTTCTTCTTCGCAAAGAAGTCCGCCTCAGGATATCAGGAGTTATTTCATGGTGCGCAATTTGGCAGGAGGGATGTATCCGCCTTGAACCACCTGGGCCTTTTCATTGACGACCCAGGAGATTTTTCCATCTTTTTGGAACTGGGCGATGTTCAACAGGAAGATATTAGGGGAATCAAATTTATAAGGATCATAGGGATTGGCAAGCACGCGAGAGTGGAAATAGGGTTTGATCCTCCTGGTTTCATACTTCATTTTGCCCAGGGAGTAAATGGTTTCCACTTCTTCCATGGCCTTGATCAGTTTTTCGTTGTCGTCCGTTCCTCCGGCTTTTTCAATAGCGGCTTTAATGTGGTAGATGTCAGCGTAAGCAATCTGGACGTGAATCTGCAAAGGGATTCCCAGTTTTTTCCCCAACTCGATGAATGGAAGGGTCTTTGGGGTGAATGGGATGTCCCCTTCATAGAAAGGAGACATGATCCCCAGTCCCTTTCCGCCGGTCATCCTCCAAAAATCATGGGTCTGGGCTACCCCTCCGTACATGACAGAAGGAATATCCTGGGCTGCTGAGTCAGCCCATTGCTTGGCATAAGACTCCGTATCGGTGAACCAAGAGCTCACAAACCAGATCATATCGGCTTTCTTCGTGGCGATCTCTTGGAGAATCGGCAGGTACATCGTCCCCCGGGGTTTGACTGCTTTGCTGTAAACCACATCTATCCCGTATTTCGTTTTGGCCACCTCTTCCCATGTAGGCAGCTTTAAGTAATCAATCCCTCTGCGCCATAGGACAGTCCAAGCCAGATCCTCCCAGAGAAAAGCAAGCCTCTTGCCCTTTATGGCGCCGTGAAAAAGCTTTCCAAGGTAATTGTCCAGCCAGCTATAATGGGCAGGCTCGGGGTCCCAGTCCCGGAAGGAAAATTTATACTTCTCATATTCATCCACGATCTTGGCGGTCAACTCCGAGGCCATGGGACCGTTAAAAATCAAGATATGAGGATACTCTTTGTAGAGCGCCGCTGAGTTTTCCTGGGCTGCTAAGCAAATTTCCGACCGGCCCTCGATGTGGACAAACTTAGCCTTATACTCCATGATCAGTCGCCGTGCGGCCTCAACCGAAAGGGAAGTGTCTCCTTTGCCGTCGAGCACCACGTACTCCACCGGCCGTCCCATGATTCCCCCGGCTTTGTTGACCTCCTCAACGGCGTACTTCTGTATGTCCATACAGGGTTTGGTGCCGGGGGAAGCAACATTTCCGACGTAACCGATGACGATCGGCTTTCCGGCAGGAGCGGCAAAAGCAGGCGCGAAAAATCCCAGCTCCAATAAAGAAAAGACTGCGAGAACTACGATTCCTAACCTTAGCCATCTTTCCATAAGTCACACCCTCCTTTCTTATTTTTTGTAGGGGTGATTACGCAAATTCCCCTACGGTAAGGAATATCCTCTGACGGGCAATCTATCGATCCTTAAGATATCTTTTCCGGATATCGTCATTGTCCTTGCCGATATCACAGGAAACCCATTTGACCCGCGGCGGAGATTCCGACATCTTGACAAAGCCGGTGTTGATGACAAACTTCCCTAGGGTCCCATCCTCTACCTCTTGGAAGATTTTGCGAATGTTAAACTGCTTGCTCTCCAGGGCCATCGGCGGAGTATTCACTTTCATCACAATGGGCACTCCGCCGCCGCGCCATTTGGACCGTGCGGCTTTAGCGCTGTATCTCAATGCCTTATTGACCAGTTCATCCGCCGTGAATTTGACAGTTTTCACTTCAATGGCTTTATACAGAATCATGGCCGTATCAATCACATCGGGAATCCGGTCCGGCGTGAATCTCCAGTCGTCTTCTAATTTCCACAAACCAAGGATCTTTAAAAGGGCCCGAAAGTCATGGTCACGAGGCGCTGCAATGACAACGAGGCCATCCTTACATCTCCAGCAGCCATACGGATAGAGAATAAAGTCGAGAACCCCAATCCGTGGACGGGCTGCCTCCCACGTGTAGCCGATCGTCGGAGGAAATCCGACCATGCAGGAGTAGGCATCCATGGTAGCCACGTCCACCATCTGGCCTTCTCCGGTGTTTTGGCGGTGAATGAGAGCGAAAGTGCCTCCAAGGGCGGCATGGAGTCCGGAGATGTACCACCCGGCCCACATCCCGGCCTTGAGGGGCCAGTTGTAAGGCTCCGGACTGTTCGCCGGATCGCCCACTTGAGCTGGAAGACCGGAACCTGCCTGCGCAGTAATGTCGGAATCCGGAAAATGGGCAAACTGACGGGCCTTTTCTGTGTACTGACCATAAGGGGTAATGGCAATATAAATGATGCCAGGATTTTTCTGACTGAGCTGCCTGTATCCGATGCCCCAGGAATCCATTTCTCCGGCTCCGAAGGCTTCGATCACCACAGCAGCCTTTTCCGCCAGTCTCGCAAAATCGTTCCTGTCCTTTTCGGAATTTTTTAGGTCGAGCGTCATGTATTTCTTGTTCCGTCCCTCAATCAAGAAAGGAATCCCAACGCCTTTGACATTTTCTCCCCAAGGGGTCATCCTTCGGGCCGGATCCCCATCGGGCGGTTCAATCTTAATCACCTCGGCCCCGAACTCAGCAAAAAAACTTGCAGCAATAATCCCGGAGAAGTTCGCGTAACTGGCATCCAGCACTAAGATATCGTCCAGGGCTTCAGGCTTCCCTTCCGGGTTCATCACCTCGGCCAGTCTCTTTCCCCAGGAGGCCAGGTGTTGAACCGTCTTTCCAGAGGCGACATACCGGGCGTAAACTTGCTCCTTTTCCCGCTTGTTGCTCACTTTTTTCCCTCTCTCCCGTAATTAAAGATCGGATCCTCATCCAGATTATAATAAATAGGCGGCTTCAGCCCCGGCCGGTCATCGAAGGTGCCAATGATTCTTTTTTTCTCCAGCATCGTAATCTCTTCTTCCGACAGGCCCATAAATTTCTTGAGTACCAACCGGTTATGGTAGCCTATCGGGCGGGCCAGCCATTTCGTTCTAGCCGGCGTCTTGCTGAGCTGGGCGGAGGGTCCTGCCAAGACCAACTCTTTATACATTTCGTCGTTGAACAAGATCACGCTTCCCCTCTGGCGCCTCCAAGGATCATGACAGATCTGGTCGTCATCCAGTACTTCTGCAGCGGGGAAGCCTTTGTTATTGGCCAGGCCGATGATTTCCGCGGCATTCAAAGACTTTAACCAATCGCCGGCAATCTTGGTGAGGGCAGCCGCATTGGCCGGCTTCAGTCTCTCGAAAGAATCCGTGTAAACTTTTTCCTTGAGGAGATCTTCCCGGTTCATCGCGCTGCAGAGACCGGCAAACTGTTTTTCGGTAGCGCACGCCAGGGCCATAAATTTTCCATCCCGGGTCTTAAAGATGGAAGCCGGAAGCATCGTGGGATCACTGTTCCCGGTACGGCCAACCTCCTTCCCCGTAAGGTTGAAGAACGTGAAGTGCCAAAGCAGTCGCATCAAGGCCTCAGACTGGGCTAGGTCAATGTACTGTCCCTTCCCCGTCTTGTTGCGAAAGTAGAGAGCCATCAGAATGGCCATGGCTCCCATATTGCCGGGGATGTAGTCTCCCAGGTAATCAGGTAGCTTGTAATACTTATCCGTATCAGGATAGCCGGTCAAGCTCAATACGCCGCTGGCAGCCTGGGCAAGGAGGTCCCATCCGGGATAGAAACGTAAAGGCCCGTATTGGCCGTAGGTGGAACAGCTCAGGTAAATCACCTTGGGGTTGATTTCGCTGATTCGGGTATATCCCACCCCCCAGGCTTCCGCTGTTCCGGCAGCGAAGTTCTCAGCGACGACATCTGCAGTCTCAGCCAGACGGTAAATGATGTCTTTCGCCTCCGGCTTCTTCAAGTCCACGCCGAGAAAATACTTGTTCTGGGTGATAAAGTGCCAAAGAGGGTTCGAATGCTTCCAGTATTTTCCCCAATAGGTGGCCGGCCTCCAGAGATCCCCATGATACGGGAGTTCGAGCTTGATGACTTCTGCCCCGTACTGGGCCAGAAGCCGGGTAGCCGTGGGACCAAAAATGACGTGGGAGAAATCGAGGACGCGAATCCCTTTGAGGATCTCCGGTTTCTCATTGACGGCAGCTGGGTCAAAAAGTTTGGCCGTATAAGAAAAATAATCTTCCATTCATTACCTCCCGAGGTAGGCCTTTTTCACCAGATCACTCTGCATTAGACTGGCGGCATCTCCCTCGAGCACGATCTTCCCATCTTGCATGACATAGCCACGATTCGCTATCCCCAGGGCCCGCAGGGCGTTCTGCTCGGGAAGCAAAATGGTGATCTTGGACTGCCGCAGCTTTCCCAGGGTCTGGTAAAGATGATCCTGGATGACAGGAGCCAACCCTAGAGAGGGCTCATCCACCATGAGTAATCGGGGCTGGGCCATCAATCCTCTTCCGATCGTAAGCATCTGCTGCTCTCCTCCAGAAAGAAGGCGGGAGGCCATATTCGCCCTCTCTTTGAGAATCGGAAAAAGCTCCATGACCCATTTCATTCTTTCCTGTTTAACCTGCCAGGCTTTCCCCGGGTACGCCCCCAAGAGGAGGTTCTCCTTGACGGTCATATAAGGGAAGAGCCGCCTGCCCTCGGGAACCTGTGCAATTCCTGCGGTAATGATCTTGTGTGTGGGAAGGTTCTCAATGGGCTTTCCGAGGAAAAGGATCCTCCCGGAAGAAGGTTTGACGATTCCCTGAATCGTGTTCAGGAGGGTGCTCTTGCCCGCCCCGTTGGAGCCCAGCAAGGCCACCAGTTCATTCTGCTGGATTGATAAACTGACATCGTGCAGGACGGGAATGACTCCGTACGATACATTAAGGTTCTTTACCTCAAGCATGGTCCTCCTACCTAAGCTGTCCAAAGTGAGCCGACTTGAAGCGAAGGCGGCCTATTTGTCTGTTTTGCGCCATCCGGAACCGAGATAGGCCTCAATGACTTTTTCGTCATTGGCGATCTCTTCCGGGGTCCCTTCGGCAAGCTTCTCGCCGAAATGGATCGCAATGATTCGCTCCGCAGCTTCCATGAGGACTGCCATCACATGCTCTATCCAGAAGATGGTCAGACCAAACTCTTCCTTGGCGCGGGCAATGAGATGGACGGCCCGGTTCGCCTCTCCCGGATTGAGCCCGGCCATCACTTCGTCAACGAAGAGAAGTTTCGGCGTGGTCGCCAGGGCTCGGGCTAACTCGAGCATGCGGAGTTCAAAAAAGGTGAGGTCCCGGGCCAAGATATTGCGCTTGCTGAAGAGCCCCACAAACTCCAGGTAATGGGTCGCTTCAGCGGCCGCATCGTCCAGGCCCCTGTTTGTTCTCTTCTTCCCGCAGAGAGCACTCGTCACCACACTCATCAGAGCGGTCAGCTCTGGAAAGGGGCGGGGGATCTGGTAAGTACGGCTGAGACCCATCCGGCATCGTTGATATGGCTTCATCCGAGTAATGTGCTTCCCATCCATCTCGATCTCACCGGAATCGGCATAATAAGAACCGCAGAGGAGATTAACCAGAGTTGTCTTGCCCGCTCCATTCGGTCCAATCAGGCCCACTGTCTCTCCCGAACTGATGTCGAAGCTAAGCTTATTGACGGCAGTCAGGCCCCCAAAACTCTTCGTGATATTTCTGACTTTTAGAATCTCGTACATTCAGACTATCTCCGTACATGCAAGGTTGGCAGATACTCGCGATACCGGCGTTTTCTATAGATTCCGAAAAGGCCCTCGGGCAATGCGAAGAGGAGAATCAATAGAATGATCGGAAAGACCACGGGCTGAATATTGCCCAGAGTAGCGATCAAGATCATCTCCAAAAAGGCAACGAAATAGCCACCCACCACGCACCCAAAAACCTGTGCCCGCCCGCCGATGAAAATAACGAGGAGAATTTTTACCATGAACGTGAGCGGGAGATAGGTGATTCCGGCAAAAGTTCCGAAATAATGGGCATAGAACCACCCAACAACGCCGATCATGCCTGCGGAAAAAACAAAAGCCAGGATCTTCACCATATTGATATTCACCCCGATTCCGTGGGCCACCTCCTCGTCGTCATTGATGGCAGCCATGATCAGGCCGTAACGGGACTTAAGGATTTTGTTTACGACAAGAAGATAAAGGAGAACCAGGAATATGGAGAGGTAGGCGATCATTAGGAAATTGATCTTAACGTCTCCAAGGTCCATCAATAGTTTGATCCCAGCCAAGCCCACGTCTCCCTTGAAGAGATCCGAATAGATGAAGGTGACCTCGAGAAAGACAAGGGGTAGAAGGAGCGTGAGCAGGACATAGTAGAGACCCCGGGCCAAGATCACCAAAGGGCTGAAGAGAAGAGCGGAGATCAAACTGATCAGGATAGCGGGAGCAAGGGTCTTGAGAGGTCCCCACCCGTAAGCAATGGAAAGGATGGCCGCTGCATAACCTCCAACGCCGACGAAGAAATTCGGGCCAAAATTAAGCCGCCCTGTTCCGACCGTCATCAGGCCCAGAGGAATGGCTATGGCCGCATAGAGATTGGCGGTGATCAAAGTATTCAGAAGGATGGGGCTGATAAAGTAGCACAGGATGGGAAAGATGAGCAAGCAGGCTGTCCAGATGAAGGTATTCCTCCAATATCGAGGCTCCAACATCCAGTCCCACTTTTTCCCTTTATAGCGGATGATAATCCTGTCTCTTTTGATTTCAGCATCTACCATAAGGCCTCACTCTTAGCGATCCCCTGAGGTCTTACCATCAGGATAATCATGACCAGGACTAAAGCCGAGAGGTTCATAAATCGAGGTTCCCCAAGCACGAAAGACACAAAGGAATGCGTAAAGCCGATAAGAAAACTGGCGATAATGGTTCCTTTGATGTTTCCCAGGCCGCCCAGAATGGCAACCAGGATGGCCGTCGTCATATAGATCGAGCCCATCCCTGGCTCCACTGACCAGACCGGAGCCACGATCAGCGTCCCGACAATCACTGGAATCAGGACAAGCATCATGGTGAAGACGTAGAGACTCTCGACATTCACGCCGATGATCCTGCTGCTCAAAATATCCTGGGAGATGGCGCGCACCGCCAAGCCCGTTTTGGTTTTAAGGAAGAAAAGGGCAAATAAGAAGGTGAGGAGAAGGGCGATTCCCGCTCCCGCCAGGAGCTGATTGGAGATGACGGCCGTTCCGATCCTCGTGCTTCCGTTGATCAGGGTCGTCTGTACGTAGACGCCAGCCTGGATCGGATAGCGATAATTGACGATTTGCTCGACAATAATGGAGAACAAGAGGAGCCCTGTCAGGAGAATCTCCTCCCGCTGCACATATCTTATGATAATCCCTTTATAGATAAGGATGGAAATAACAAACTGAAGGATGACCATGCCGAGGATGGCGGGGAATAATCCCAAACCGAATTCTTTCATGAACATCCAGGTGAGGTAGACAGTCAAAGTAAAGAGGTAGGCATATCCCAGATGGAAGATTCTCAGCACGCCGCAGATGATGGAGAAGCCCAGGGAGATGAGCAGATAAAGAGCCCCGAGGACAAACGCATAAATGATAACGACTTGAAGGGTACCCCACATGGATCCGTTAACTCCTTCGCCTCGGGTGTTAAGAAATCGGCAGCTCGAGTCGTCTGCTTTCCCAAAGGCCAAACAAGCTGTCTTCTATAACAAACGAGAAAAATTTGCAAGCCCTTTTAGAGAAAAAAGGAACAAGCACTTATACTAAATACCATAAAAAAATGTCAAGAGAAAAATTTAAGGAAATTCGAAGACTTCGAAAAAAAGGGGTTTTTTGAACCGCTAGTGTTATCCCTTGTCGAGGGTCCGGGATCAGTTTGCCGGCGAGGTTGAAACTTGTTTAGGATTTTGTGCTTGGGATGTGGGATTTTCTCGAGCTGTTCCTGACCAGGGCTTCGCATCCAGATTCCACGTGTTATACTATAGGCAATCTGCAATTGAATGAGAGGATGATAAAACATGGACCGGCCGTGGCTTAAGTCTTACGAACCGGGAGTCCCCCATCATATTCAATATCCGGACGTCCCGTTACATCACCTCCTGGATGACGCAGTAAGAGATTTTCCGGAAAGGGAAGCGATCATTTTCCAGAGTCGGAAGATCACCTATCGCCAATTAGGAGAAGAAGTGGCCAACACGGCTTCCGGCCTTGCCCAGAGAGGCCTGAAGAAGGGAGAGCGTATGGCCATTATGCTCCCCAATTGCCCCCAGTATGTCGCGGCCTACTACGCTATCCTCAAGATCGGCGGGATCGTGGTCAATGTGAGCCCGATGTATGTCGAGAGAGAGCTGGAATTCCAGCTCAAAGATGCCGAGGTGCAGATAATCCTTGCCATGAGAGATTTTTATCCGCGCTTAGAAGCCGTGCGGAAAAAGGTCCCGCTAAAGACCATCATCCTCATGGACCTCCGTGAGAAAGGGGGAAAGGAGACTCGGAAGAAATCGAAAACAGGCATCGCCAAAGGGGTTTACGATTACGCGGAGCTGCTCGAAATAGGAAGACGCATGCCTCCACCCTCTGTGAAGGTGGACCCGGACGAAGTGGCCCTACTTCAATATACGGGAGGCACCACGGGCCTCAGCAAAGGGGCTATGCTGACCCACAGGAACCTGGTCGCCGATGTCCTGCAATGCGTCAGCTGGAACTGTGATGCAGTGAGAGGACAGGAGAGAATGTTCGCCGTGCTTCCTTTTTTTCACGTTTACGGAATGACCGTGGCTATGAACGAGGCCATCGAGTTGGGCGCCACTATCATCATGCTTCCCCGGTTCAACGTAGACGATGCTCTGGAGGCCATCAATCTTTACCAGCCGACACGCTTTCCCGGCGTTCCGACCATGTACATGGCGATCATGAACCATCCCCAAGTCAATAAGTATAACATCTCCTCGATCCGCGTGTGCAGCTCAGGGTCTGCGCCCATGCCCGTTGAAGCACAAAGGCGTTTTGAAGAGCTCACAGGCGCGAAAGTGAGCGAGGGATATGGCCTCACCGAAGCCTCGCCGGTCACCCACGCCAACCCATTCAACGGAAAGCGTAAGATCGGAAGCATCGGATTGCCGCGGCCCGACGTCGACGCAAAGATCGTCGACCTGGAAACAGGAGAAAGAGATCTTCCCCCGGGAGAAGTGGGAGAGCTCTGCATCCGGGGTCCCCAGGTCATGAAGGGTTATTGGAATCGGCCTGAAGAAACCCGGAAGACGCTTCGTAACGGATGGCTTTACACCGGGGACATCGGCCGGATGGATGAGGAGGGATATTTCTATATCGTCGACCGGAAGAAAGACATGATCATCTGCAGCGGCTACAATGTCTACCCTCGGGAGATCGAGGAGGTTCTTTACCAGCATCCGAAAATTCAGGAGGTTTGCATCGTTGGGGTTCCGGACCCCTATCGGGGCGAAACGGTCAAGGCCTTCGTCATTTTGAAAGAAAAGGAACAGGCCACCCCAGAAGAGATCATTGAATATTGCCAGAAGAATATGGCTAAGTACAAGGCCCCGACATCGGTTGAGTTTCGAAAGGAGCTCCCCAAATCGCACGTGGGAAAGGTTCTGAGAAAAATCCTTCGCGAAGAAGAGGAAACGAAGAAAGCCGAAGAGAGACCGTGACCCAAGGAATGGACACCCGTAAGGAAAAGGGAATGTCCGGCAGCAAAGTAGAGGCTCTGTCGCCAGATTATTTCTTGTCTCGACCGGGATAAAACTGAGCGAGGACAGGAGCCGGATCAGCTAATCCCCCGATGAAAGCAATCGGGTACTTGGACCCTATTTTCGCCAGTTTCTTCATTCCCGATACAGCCCGGTCTATCTCCCCCGGCGGCAAAGCAATCACGATTTCGTCATCCGCTGCTTGCCCATTCCTCTCTCACGTAACAAGGA